>NZ_OZ253498.1:1362500-1518778 GCF_965262185.1 Candidatus Pelagibacter sp. | reverse complement strand
GATTAATTCTAATGCATCCCATACAGCATTAGTTTCTTTCTCTACTAATTTTTTAGCTTGTTTAATTGTAGATGCTAAACCTAATTTGTTTAATCTTGCATATAAAAATGGTTTAAATAACTCCAAAGCCATTTTTTTTGGTAATCCACACTCATGTAATTTTAAGTCTGGACCGACAACAATTACTGATCTTCCAGAGTAATCTACCCTTTTTCCTAATAAGTTTTGTCTAAATCTACCCTGCTTACCTTTAAGCATTTCTGCAAGAGATTTAAGTGGTCTTTTACCTGTACCGGTAATAACACGACCTCTTCTTCCATTGTCGAAAAGAGCATCAACAGACTCTTGAAGCATTCTTTTTTCGTTTCTAACAATGATGTCTGGAGCTTTAAGATCCATTAATCTTTTTAATCTATTATTTCTGTTAATAACTCTTCTATATAGGTCGTTAAGATCTGAAGTAGCAAATCTACCACCATCTAGTGGAACCAAAGGTCTTAATTCTGGTGGAATAACTGGAACCACAGTCATAATCATCCACTCTGGTTTTTGACCAGTTTCGATAAATGACTCGACTAATTTTAATCTCTTAATTGCTCTTTCTTCATTAACTTTAGATTTTGTCTCTTTAATAAAGTTAACAAGATTTTTTCTTTCTAATTCTAAGTCAAGATTTTTTAACATCTCAAGAACAGCTTCAGCTCCAATACCTGCAGTAAAGCTTTCTTCTCCAAATTCATCTTGATATTTTGCTAATTCTTCCTCATTTAAAAGCTGGTTTTTTTGCAAACCAGTTAATCCCGGTTCGATTACTATAAAGTTTTCAAAATAAAGAACTCTCTCGATCTCTTTCAACTTCATATCTACCGCAAGTGCAATTCTACTTGGTAATGATTTCAAGAACCAAATATGTGCCACAGGAGTTGCAAGATTAATATGGCCCATTCTCTCTCTTCTTACATTCGATTTTGTTACCTCAACACCGCATTTTTCACAAATAATACCTCTAAATTTCATTCGTTTATACTTTCCGCATAAACATTCATAATCTTTGATTGGGCCAAAAATTCTTGCACAGAATAGACCATCTTTTTCTGGTCTAAAAGTTCTATAATTTATAGTTTCTGGTTTTTTAATTTCACCAAATGTCCAAGATTTGATTTTCTCAGGACTAGCTAAAGAAATTTTTATACTATTAAAATTTTGTGCTTCAGAAATTTCGCTACCTTTAAATAAATCTGTTAATTCTTTTTTCATTAATTAAGCTCCACGTTTAATGCTAATGATTTAATTTCTTTAACTAAAACGTTAAATGACTCTGGAATACCAGACTCGAAATTCTCTTCACCTTTAACTATAGTTTCGTAAACTTTAACTCTTCCAGCAACATCATCAGATTTTACAGTCAAAATTTCTTGTAAAGTATAAGAAGCTCCATAAGCTTCAAGAGCCCATACTTCCATTTCTCCAAATCTTTGACCACCTAATTGTGCTTTACCACCGAGAGGTTGTTGTGTAACCAAACTGTAAGGACCTGTAGATCTTGCATGAATTTTATCCTCAACTAAATGGTGAAGTTTCAACATATAAATTATTCCAACTGTGACTGGTCTATCAAATTTTTCTCCAGTTCTCCCATCCCACAAATAAGTTTGTCCAGATCCTGGTAAATTCGCTAACTCTAACATGTCAGTTACATTTTTCTCTTTAGCGCCATCAAAAACAGGAGTTGAAATTGCAATACCATTTTGTAAATTTTCACACAGGTCTTTAAATTCGTTCTTACTTAATTTGTCTACTTTTTCATTAAAAGTATCTTCTCCATAAACAGATTTTAAAAATTTTTCTATTTTTTCAGTTCTTTCAATCTTTTTGTTGTTTTCGTTAACTAAATTTTTAATCTGTTCACCAAATTCTTTACAAGCCCAACCTAGGTGAGTTTCTAAAATTTGACCTACATTCATCCTACTTGGAACACCTAGAGGATTTAAAACAATATCAACTGGTCTACCATCTTCTCTGTATGGCATATCTTCAACTGGCACTATTTTACTAACGACACCCTTATTACCATGTCTTCCTGACATCTTATCACCTGGTCTTAATCTTCTCTTAATAGCTACAAAAACTTTTACCATTTTCATAACACTTGGTAATAAATCATCACCACTTCTAATTTTTAAAACTTTATCTTCAAATCTTTCTGTAATGTCTTGTTTTGCTTTGTTGTATTGATCTTTAAGTTGTGCCAAAGTTGCTTCATCATTTACATTTCCAATTGTTAATTTAAACACATCATTTATAGAAAGATTATTGATTGCATCAAAATCAAGTTTTGTTCCTTCAGATAAATCTTTTACTTTTTTAGTTAATGATGATCCTGATAAAATTTGTGAAGCTCTTTGCTTGATACTTCTCTCTAAAATTTCTTCCTCTACTAATTTATCTTGCTGAACTTGTTCAATTTCAGCTCTTTCAATAGTTATTGATCTTTCGTCTTTTTCAATACCATGTCTGTTAAATACTCTAACATCAACAACTGTACCACTAGCACCTCGTGACATTCTCAAAGATGTATCAGTAACATCAATAGCTTTCTCTCCAAAGATTGATCTTAATAGTTTTTCTTCTGGTCCTGATGCTGAATCACCTTTTGGTGTAACTTTTCCAACTAATATATCACCAGCGTTTACCTCAGCTCCAATGTAAACTATTCCAGACTCATCAAGATTTTTTAAAGCTTCCTCGTTAACATTAGGAATATCTCTTGTAATTTCTTCCTCTCCTAATTTAGTGTCTCTTGCCATTATTTCGTATTCTTCAATATGTACTGAAGTAAATACATCGTCAGTTACACATCTTTCTGAAATCAAAATTGAATCTTCAAAGTTGTAACCTTGCCATGGCATAAATGCTACTGTTACATTTTTTCCAAGTGCTAATTCACCTAATTTTGTTGATGGACCATCTGCAATAATATCACCAGATTTAACTTCATCACCAACTCTAACAAGTGGTCTTTGGTTAATACATGTGTTTTGGTTTGATCTTTTAAATTTTTGTAAATTATAAATATCTACACCTGATTCACTAAAATCAGTTTCTTCTGTTACTTTAATAACAATTCTCTTACCATCAATTTTATCAACAATTCCATCTCTCTTAGCAACAATCGTTACACCAGAGTCTAAAGCCACATCACTTTCAATTCCAGTACCAACTAATGGAGATTCTGGTTTTAAAAGAGGAACTGCTTGTCTCATCATGTTAGAACCCATTAAAGCTCTGTTAGCATCATCATTTTCCAAGAAAGGTATTAAAGATGCTGCAACAGAAACAAGTTGTTTTGGTGAAACGTCGATATAATCAATTGCATCTGGTTTTGATAAAAGGAAGTTTAAATTTTGTCTGCAAGAAACAAGCTCCTCAACTATCTTTCCATTTTTATCTAACTTTGTATTTGCTTGAGCAATTGTAAATTTGGTTTCTTCCATTGCAGATAAATACTCAACTTTATCTTGTACAACCCCATCTTTTACTTTTTTATATGGGCTTTCAATAAAGCCATATTTATTTATTTTTGCATAAGTTGATAAACTATTTATCAAACCGATGTTTGGCCCCTCTGGAGTCTCAATTGGGCAAATTCTTCCATAATGAGTTGGGTGAACGTCTCGAACTTCAAATCCTGCTCTTTCTCTTGTTAGTCCACCTGGTCCAAGAGCAGAAACTCTTCTTTTATGTGTAATTTCTGACAATGGGTTCGTTTGATCCATAAACTGTGAAAGTTGAGAGCTAGCAAAAAAATCTTTCAATGAAACAGTTAGTGGTTTTGCGTTAATTAAATCCTGTGGCATCGCTGACTCAACATCTAGTGTAGTCATTTTTTCTTTAATAGCCCTTTCCATTCTGTAAACACCAATTCTCGCTTGGTTTTCAACTAATTCACCAACAGAACGTACTCTTCTATTTCCTAAATGGTCAATATCGTCAACATCATCTTTACCATCTCGCAAATCTAACATTTTGTGAATAATTGCAATAATGTCATCATTTCTTAAGATCGTAATTTTATCTGAACACTCTTGGTTTAGTCTTGAATTCATTTTCACTCTACCAACATCAGATAGATCATATCTGTCTGAGCTAAAGAAAAGATTATTAAATATTTGTGTGGCTATCTCTATTGTTGGTGGCTCACCAGGTCTTAGCATTTTATATATTTCAGTTATAGCTTCATCTTTAGAGTTATTTTTGTCTGCTAAAACTGTTGTTAATAAATATGGTCCTTTATTTATGGAATTTGTCACGGATATTTGTAAAGTATGAATATTTGCATCCAATATTTGTTGAATAATTGTATCATTAAGTTCGGTACCAATTTTAAACGTACCTTCCTCTTCATCACTTACTTTGATATCTCTGTGTAAGAATTTTCCAAAAAGAGACTCTCTTGAAACTAAAATATCTTTAAGTCCCTCATTAGCTAATTTTTTAGCATTTAAAAAATTAATTTTATCACCTAATTTTATTACTACTTCACCAGTTTTTGCGTCAATTACTTCTTCAGAAAAATTTTTAGCTTTGTAATTCTCGGGATTGAATTTAGTTTTCCATTTTTCTGTCTTAGTATCAAAAGTATATTGTTCACTATCGTAAAACTCATCAACAATTTCTGATTTTGAAAAACCTAAAGCTAAAAGTAAAGTTGAAGCAAATATTTTTTTCTTTCTATCAATTTTAAAATATAGAAAATCTTTAACATCATATTCAAAATCTAACCATGATCCCCTATTTGGTATTACTCTGCAATTAAATAATAATTTTCCACTTGCATGAGTTTTTCCTTTATCATGGTCAAAGAAAACACCTGGACTTCTATGCATTTGATTTACTACAACACGTTGAACACCATTCGTAATAAACGTTCCACTATTAGTCATCATAGGAACTTCGCCCATATAAACTTCTTGTTCTTTTGCAGATAAAATATCTTTAGTATTGTTCTCTTGATCTATTTCGTAAACAACTAATCTTAATGTACATTTAAGAGCTGAAGAGTAAGTTAAACCTCTTGTTATACATTCTTCAACATCAAATTTTGGTTTTTCTAATCTGTACGAAACATATTCAAGAGTTGCCTTGTCATTCAAATCTTCAATTGGAAAAATGCTTTTAAATACTCTATCAAAACCCTTCGTTAATTCTGTTTCAGCATTGAATTCTGTTAATTCTTTGTAAGAATTTTTTTGAACTTCGATAAGATTTGGTATTGATAAGCTTTCTTTTAGTTTACCAAAACTTTTTCTAATATTTTTCTTTTCAGTAAAAGATAATTGCATCTATATTTATTAATACTGACTAAAAATAATCAGTATTTGAATTCTTTCTAATTTATTTATTTAAGTTCTACTTTTGCGCCAGCAGCTTCTAATTTAGCTTTGATCTCTTCGGCATCTTTTTTATTGACACCAGATTTAACCTCTTTTGGTGCTCCCTCTACAAGATCTTTTGCTTCTTTTAAACCTAATGAAGTAGCTGCTCTTACTTCTTTGATAACATTAATTTTTTTATCACCTGCAGAAACTAGCATGATGGTGAAATCATCTTTTTCTTCTGCTGGAGCTGCGCCACCTGCTGCTGCTGGAGCTGCTGCTGCCATTGGAGTTACACCCCACTTTTCTTCTAACTGTTTTGAAAGTTCAGCTGCTTCAGCAACAGTCAAACTTGATAAGTCTTCAATAATTTTATTTAGGTCAGGCATATTTTTCTACTCTTTGGGTTGTGTTTCAGAATTTTCTGCGGACAAACTACTCATTTTTTCCGAATGTGCAAGCAAAATACTAATTAATTTTGATGCTGGTGCGTTTAAAATACCTACAATATTAGCTCTCGCCTCATCTAATGTAGGTAAACTAGCAACATTTTGGACACCAGCCTGATCTAAGACCTCATCATCCATTATTCCACCAATTAATTTCAGATTCTCATTATCTTTAGCAAATTTAGACAATATTCTTGCAGACATTATTGCATCTTCTCCAAATGCAACTGCTGTTGGACCTGTGAAAAGATTAGATAAATCTTTACACTTAGTTTTTTCCAATGCTAATTTTGTAATTCTATTTTTAGTGATCTTAAAGACAATTCCATGCTCTCTCATTTTTGCTCTTAAATCATCTAACTGAGTCATTGTTAAGCCTTGATAGTGCGTAACCATTACAGCTTTACTGCTCTCAAATTTAGAAGTCATTTCTTCAATATAATTTTTCTTTTGTTCTTTGTTCATCATAATAACTATATCGATTTTCCTAATTTAACTTTGTAAGAAACACCCATTGTAGAAGTTGCAAATACACCTTTAATTAAATCACCTTTGAGTGTGTTGTTAGACTTTTCTTTTTCTAGTGCATCTATTATTGCATTATAATTTTTTAATAATTGATCATCGCTAAACGATTTTTTTCCAATGCTTACTCCAATGTTTCCATCTTTATCATTTCTAATTTCAACTTGTCCTGATTTTGCATCAGTAACTGCTTGTTTAATATTTTCAGAAACTGAACCAAGTTTTGGATTTGGCATTAATCCTTTTGGACCTAAAACTTTTCCTAATTTCGAAAGTTTAATCATCATTCCTGGTGTGCAAATTAATTTTTCAAAATTTAAATCTCCACTTTTAATTTGTTCAACAAATTCATCTCCTCCGACTATATCAGCCCCTGCATCTTTTGCTTCTTGTGCTTTATTATCTTCACAAACAACAGCAACTTTTACTTTCTTACCCGTTCCTCCTGGGAGATTTACTACAGTTCTAATATTAACTTCACTTTTCTTTTGTTTGTTGTTTATTTGAAAACTTAAATCTAAAGACTCATCGAATTTTGTTGTGCAGTTTTTTTTAAGCTCAGGTAATACTTTTTCAATAGACTCTGCGTTTAAGTCTTTAGTTTTTTCAGGTAATTTTTTATATCTTTTTGAAGCCATTATTCTTTTACCTCTATACCCATTGATCTAGCTGAACCTGCAATTATTTTTACTGCTTCATTTATATCGTGAGCATTTAAATCATTCATTTTTTCTTTAGCAATATCTTCTAATTGTTTTTTTGAAATTGAAGCCACTATGTTTCTTCCTGGCTCTTTTGATCCACCTTTTAACTTAACAGCTTCTTTAATATAAAAAGATGCTGGAGGTGATTTAATTTTAAAATCGAATTTTTTATCTTTATAAACAGTAATTTCAACTGGAACAGGTTTTCCAGCCATAGATTTTGTTTTGTCATTAAATGCTTTACAAAATTCCATTATATTCACTCCACGTTGACCTAAAGCAGGACCAACAGGAGGAGCAGGATTAGCTTGACCACCTTTAATTTGTAATTTTATAAATCCACTAATTTCTTTTGCCATTAACTTACTTTCTCAACTTGGTTATATTCTAAATCTACCGGTGTTGGACGACCAAATATAGAAACTGACACCTTAAGTCTAGCTTTTTCTTCATCAATTTCTTCAATCATTCCATTAAATGATGCAAATGGACCATCAACAACCTGAACTTTTTCACCAACGCTGTAATCTATACCAGATTTTGGCTGAGCCACACCATCTTTAATTTGGCCTAAAATCTTCTCAACTTCCTTATCAGAAACAGGTACTGGGATGCCTTTTGATCCAAGGAAACCACTAACTCTCTTTATTCCTTTGATCATATGATAAATATTATTATCCATTTCACTCTTTATTAATACGTATCCAGGAAAATATTTCTTTTTTCTTTGAATTCTCTTTCCTCTTTTAACTTCCGTAACATCGTGAGTTGGAACTATAATTTCTTCGAATTTTTCACTTATTTTAGCCTTATCCGCTTCTTCTTTAATTAATGAAGCAACTTTATTTTCAAAACTGGAGTGTGATTGAACAATGTACCAATTTTTCATTAAATACTCACCTTTAACAACAATTCTAAGAAGAATTTAAGAACCTGATCTAATAAAAGAAAGAATAAAGACATTACAACCGCCATAACGAAAACCATTAAAGCACCTTGCAAAGTCTCTTTCCAAGTAGGCCAAGTAACTTTGAAAGCCTCTTGTTTTACTTCTTGAATAAATTTAATCGGGTTCTTCATAATTCTTTAGCTCAAATTGGCAGGAGCGGAGGGACTCGAACCCTCAGCCTCCGGTTTTGGAGACCGGCGCTCTACCAATTGAGCTACACTCCTATTTATAGAGTTACTCTATAATTTTAGTTACTACTCCTGCTCCAACAGTTCTACCACCTTCTCTAATAGCAAAGTTTAATTTTTCTGCCATTGCAATAGGTGTAATCAGTTTAACAGTGAATTTAGCATCATCACCTGGCATAACCATCTCAGTACCTGCTGGTAATTCTACTTCTCCTGTTACGTCTGTTGTTCTAAAATAAAACTGAGGTCTATATTTTGTAAAGAAAGGAGTGTGTCGTCCACCCTCGTCCTTTTTAAGAATATAGGCTTGAGCTTCAAATTTAGTGTGAGGAGTTATTGATCCAGGCTTACAAAGAACTTGACCTCTTTCAATGTCAGTTCTTTCAATACCTCTCAATAAAATTCCTACGTTATCTCCAGCTTCCCCAGAGTCTAAAAGTTTTCTAAACATTTCTACTCCAGTACAAACTGATTTTTTTGTTTCTCTAATTCCAACTATTTCAACTTCTTCACCAGTTTTAATTACACCAGATTCAACTCTTCCAGTTGCAACTGTTCCTCTTCCTGAAATTGAAAATACGTCCTCAACTGGCATCAAGAATGGTTTGTCAACTTCTCTAGCTGGTTGCGGAATATGTTCATCAACAGCTTTCATTAATTCTAAAATTGAATTTTTTCCAATTTCATCATCTCTTTTTTCAACTGCTGCTAAAGCTGAACCTTTAACGATTGGAGTTGTATCTCCAGGATATTTGTATGAAGTTAAAAGTTCTCTAATTTCTTCTTCTACAAGTTCAATCATATCTTTATCATCAACTTGGTCTACTTTATTTAAGTAAACAACAATTGCTGGAATACCAACTTGTCTTCCTAAAAGAATATGTTCTCTTGTTTGTGGCATAGGACCATCAGCTGCATTAACAACTAATATTGCTCCATCCATTTGTGCTGCACCAGTAATCATATTTTTTACATAGTCAGCGTGACCAGGACAGTCTACGTGAGCATAGTGTCTTTTTTCAGTTTCATACTCAACGTGTGCTGTTGAAATTGTAATTCCTCTTTCTTTTTCCTCTGGAGCTTTATCGATTTGATCGTATGCTACAGCTGTTCCACCACCAGCTTCAGACAATACATTTGTTATAGCTGCAGTAAGAGTTGTTTTGCCGTGGTCGACATGACCAATAGTCCCAATGTTACAGTGGGGTTTACTTCGTACGAATTTTTCTTTTGACATTTCTTTTTAACCTCAGTTTTTTATTTTTGTTTCTTACTTTAATTTCTTGGAGCGGGTAAAGGGAATCGAACCCTTACATCCAGCTTGGAAGGCTAGCGTTCTACCATTGAACTACACCCGCACAACCCCAAGAGTAACACTCCATTGTTATTTAAAATTATATTAAATGGTGGAGGGGGAAAGATTCGAACTTTCGAAGACCGAAGTCAACGGGTTTACAGCCCGCCCCATTTGACCGCTCTGGAACCCCTCCTTTGGGGAAGTGTCCCCTTGTTTAATATAGCTTCAAATAACATGCGTTTTATATATTTTATTTATCCAAATGCAACACGTGATTTATTAAGAAAAACTATTAAAAAACGTGTAAAACACATCATAATTTTATGAATAAATCATCTTTTTTTATTGTTGGTCAACATGCGGTAATGGAAGCATTACGTAATCCAAACAGGAAAGTTTTAAGAGTATTTTTAACAGAGGATGCTAAAAAAAATATTCATAGAAAAAATCCAAATAAAAATCTTCTTGAAGAGGTAAAAGTCTATTTTAAATCAAAAAAAGAGTTAGACAAATATTCATCAAAAGAACAATTGATGCATAATGGATATGTTGCTGAGATTGAACATTTAGATCAACCAGAATTAAAAGAATTTATTAAAGAAAAAAATAATTTAACCTTTGTATGTTTGGATGAAGTTACTGATCCAAGAAATATAGGTTCACTCATTAGAAGTGCAGCATCATTTAAAATTGATGGTGTAATAATTAAAGAGAGACATTTTCCAAAGGATAGTAAACTAATGTACAAATCAGCGAGCGGATGTATGGAGCATGTAAATATTTTTGAAGTTTCAAATATTAATTCTACCTTAAAAAATCTAAGAGAAAAAAATTTTTGGGTTTATGGTTTTGATTCTAAGGGCCAAAAGGATTTTACTGAAGTCAAATGGGAGGGAAACAATATTTTACTTTTTGGATCGGAAGGATTTGGAATGAGGCAACACACTGGAAAATATGCAGACTTTTTTGTCAAAATTGACATTAATGAAGAAATAGAAAGTTTGAATATATCAAATAGTGCAGCAATAGTGTTTCACCACCTAAGTTATTTAAAAAAAAAGAGTTGATTATTTAACAAATAATTAATAATTATTGCGCATGCCCTTGTAGCTCAGTTGGTAGAGCAATTGATTTGTAATCAATAGAGTTCACAGACACTGCATTTAACATCAAGTAAACTCTAGCATATTTAACTTAAAAAAGATTCTTTATTTTTATACCGACAAGCAACCGACAGATTCAGTTTTATGAATCAAAAAACCTTGTTTTTTGATAGTCGCAGATGCTGCGCATCTGCTCCTGCTTCGCTTCTAGTTGTATTGTTTTAATTAAGAAAAAACTTTAGGTAAAGTTATGGATAAGCTCCTGAGAAGCCTCCAGATTAACAACATGCTGCAAAGTTAAAGAGCATCAAGAAGAGGTACCAAAGGCAATCCTGAGTAGGATAGAATCCAAATAGGCCTATTCCTCTTCTAGTTTAGGGGAGGTAATAGTTTTACCTATAGAGTTTGATTTAGACAGTTAAAACTGTTCAAATTGTTTTCAATAAAAAAAATTCTAAAAAAATTTTACAAAAAAAATATTACAAATTTTATATCAAATCGGTTTTAGCTTAGGATTTCACTAGCTGTAACAGTTGCCTTATTTTGTTGGTACTGGAGATATGTAGATAATGTTTTGCGACTTATTTATCTAGCGCACACTGGATCAAATTTATTTTGACATATCTTCGGTGAAATTAACGGAGAATAATTATGCCAATAACAAAAGAGATTTATAGCGCACCATCTTTAGAAGAAGATGTGAAGATGGCTAGTGAGAGTGCAGCTGAAGAAGCTGAGCTGGAGTTACAACAGTTACTTCAACAGTTTGAAGAGTGGAAAAAAGAAAATAAAGGTGGGTTTAAAGATTTTTTAAATTCTGAAAAAGAAGTAAGGACCATCAAGCTTAAAAATGGTGGATCTGCGGAAGAATATAAACAATCTAAATTAAGTAAACGAGTTGAAGAGCTTATGGATGATGGTTGTGATTTTGGAGCTGCCGTTAAAGAAGCTATGAAGGAAGGTCTATGAGTAAAGGCATAACTTCACTTATTCCTTCAGACAAGATGGAAGATGAGTTGCAGATGGAAAGAGAAGCAAGAGCAGCAGTTGCAAAAAGATTAAATTTACCTTCGTTAGATCTGCCTGCTGCACGGAACGAATTACCATCAATGCCAACTATAACTTTTAAATCTGATTTTCTTCAACCTATAAAGTCTAAGGAAGAAATAAAAAAAGAAAAGTTTGATAGATATATGGATAAAGAATATGGCCATGAAGCAATTAAAAAAGATGTGTTGAAACAAGTTTATCAAAATAAAAAAGCTGGAAAAGCACCATATGAAAATATGTCAACTTCAAGCATCATAGTTGCAGAAACTGTCAAGGATGCAGCTAAGGCTAAGTTAGCAAAATTAAAAGGTCCTTCTATTGAGCAGCAGGTTATTAATTACAGTCCTGTAAAAGTTCAACCAAAAAATCAAAAAAATTTTAGAGGATTAAAAGGAGGTATCACAGTTGATAGTGAGCATCCTGATGGTTTTAGAATAAATGATGATAAAGATTTGTATGATGTTTACGGTAAAGATACGACTAGATATATTCAAGAGCTGACCTACAAATATGATGGTATTCCAATTAAAGAGACTGTTAAGCAGTTTGATAGTATGGATCCTTCTAGCTTTCCTTCTGATCCAAAGCAGCAGGCAGCATTAAGTACATATGGAAGAGCATATGATCGTTTAACTCCATTGCAGAAAAAGCAGATTGAAAATAACAATAATAAAAATAATTTATTCCAGAACATCTTGCCTCTGAAAAAATAATAATATTTTTGATAATCTTGATTATAAACCTAAAGATGAAGTTAAAAACTTAAAACAGCTGCTTGATATTATCTAATTCTATTTTCTTCAAAATTCTTATTTAATTTTACTGAAATAGTTCGTGTATTTCTTTTACTCCATTCTGAAAAAGATTTTAAGATAGGCATAACTGAAAGACCAAATTCAGTAAGTGAATACTCAACTTTTGGGGGCATTATTTGAATAACTTTTCTATTAACTATTCCATCAGCTTCTAACTCTTTAAGCTGTTTAGATAACATTTGTTGTGTAATGGTTTTTAATCCTTTTTTTAGCTCACCAAATCTAATTTTTTTATTATTTAATAAAAAAAATAAAATTCTAATTTTCCATTTACCTCCAAGAAAGTAAACCGCTCTTTCTGCAGGACAATATATTAAGTTTTTCATGGTATGTTTTTGTATACAAGTATGTTTATTTTGCGTTATTGCTTTATTAATACCAAAGCACTAAATAGAAGTCAAATAAATTGAAAGGGTAAAAATGATTAAAGGACAAAACGCAGGTAACGGACCAATCGCAGTAGATGTAGAGAAAGATAAATCTTACTACTGGTGCTCTTGTGGAAAGAGTGCGAAGCAACCATTTTGTGATGGATCTCATCAAGGTTCAGAATTCACTCCAGTTGCATACAAAGCTGAAGAAACAAAAAAAGTATTTTTTTGTGCTTGTAAACAAACTAACAACCAACCACTTTGTGATGGTTCACACAGCAAATAACAATTAGGAGGATTAATATGGTTAAAATAATTGGTAGCTTTGAAGTTGAAAATTGGGACCACTGGAAAAAGGGATTTGATGAACATTCAGAAGCTAGATTAAAAGTTGGAATTAAAACTATCTATGTTGGACATGAATTAGAAAATTCAAATAAAGTTCATATGGTATTTGAAACACCCGAAGCTGATTCATTGCAAAAATTTATGCAACAACCTGAAAACCAAGAAGTTATTAAAAATTCAGGACACAAAAGAGAAACAACTGTAATGGTTGTTTGTTCAGACTAATGATTAAAACAAATAAAAAAACAAAAAATATGAATAACATCTTAGACCTGACTGGAAGAATACTTATCTCTCTAATTTTTTTATTAAGTGGAATTAACAAAATTGGAAACTATGAAGGAACAGTTGGCTGGATGGAGTCTTTAGGTGTGCCTGGCATTTTTTTAATACCCGCAATAATACTTGAGATAGGTGCACCGATATTAATTATGATTGGATATAAAGTAAAAGTCTCAGCAGCTTTATTAAGTATATTTTGTATTGTTACAGCAGTTATTTTTCATAATAATCTTTCTGATCAAATGCACTTTATATCTTTTATGAAAAATATTGCTCTTGCTGGGGGTTTTTTATTCTTAGTTGTTAATGAAACAAAAGATTTCAGCCTAGATAAAAAATTAAATAATCATTAATTAACTAAATATATAAGTGTCTTAATAATTTAAATTAAGACACTTATAAAAATTACATATTATTTTAAGATTTAATTTATTAGAGTAAGGGTATTAATGGACAAGCCAACTATAGCAGATAACAAACCTAAAAAAGTAGAACTAGTACAAAATGAAGAGTATATGTTTTGTACTTGTGGAAAATCTAAAAACCAACCATTTTGTGATTGGTCTCATGCTGGTACTTCATTTGAGCCTATAAGTTTTAAAGCTGAAGAAACTGGTGATGCTTATCTTTGTATGTGTAAACATAGTAGCACCAAACCTTATTGTGATGGTACGCATAAAAATTTTACCTCTGATCAAATTAATAAATCAGAAGAAGTTTCAAGCACTAATGAAATAACGAGTACAGAAGAAGAGCCACATCTTGCATACATCCATGAGCTTGCAAAAAATGGCTTAACAAAACTTGGTCATCATGGAGAAATGGGGGCAATGGGTGTTCCCTCGAAAGACTTACCAAAGTGGGAAGATATTCAAATACTTACAGCCCAACTAGCAAAAAAACCTCTTCTAGATAACGATAAAGTTGGGACAGATATAATTATAGGTAAAAACTCAAAAAAACCTCTAACGTTAAAGATTCCAATTTTTGTATCTGACATGAGTTTTGGTGCACTATCAGAGGAGGCAAAAATTGCTCTAGCAAAAGGTGCTGAGGGAGCTGGTACAGGAATTTGTTCGGGAGAAGGTGGAATGCTTTTAGAAGAGCAAAAAAACAATTCAAAGTATTTTTATGAACTTGCTTCTGCTAAATTTGGCTATTCAGAAGATAAGTTAAAAAATATTCAAGCTTTTCATTTTAAAGGTGGTCAAGCTGCAAAAACTGGAACAGGTGGACATTTACCAGGGAACAAAGTTAAAGGTAAAATATCTGAGGTAAGACAAATTCCAGAAGGTGAAGATGCTATCTCCCCTTCTACTTTCAAAGACCTGACAACAGTTGATGATTTTTTAAAATTCTCAAACAGAGTTAGAGAGTTAACTGGTGGTATTCCAATAGGATTTAAATTATCTGCTCAACATATAGAAGATGACATTGAATTTGCAGTAAGTGCTAGTGCTGACTATATTATTCTTGATGGGCGTGGCGGTGGAACCGGGGCTGCTCCTTTAATATTTAGAGATAATATTTCTGTTCCTACAATTCCAGCCTTAGCAAGAGCTAGAATCTATTTAGATAAAAAAGGTTATGACCATGTATCATTAATTGTAACGGGTGGATTAAGAACTTCTGCAGATTTTGTAAAAGCACTTGCTCTTGGAGCAGACGGTATTGCAATCTCCAACTCAGCTATGCAAGCAATAGGATGTGTTGGTGCTAGAATGTGTAATACAAATAATTGCCCCGCTGGTATTGCCACTCAAAAACCAGAACTTAGAAAAAAATTAAATATTGACGAATCTTCTGCAAGATTAACTAGATTTTTTAATGCATCTGTAGATCTTATGAAGATATTGGCAAGAGCATGCGGACATGATCATCTTAATAAACTTTCTATAAATGACTTAACAACGTGGAAAAAGGAAATGAGCGAGCTATCTGGTGTGTCATTTGGTGGAGTTATAAATAATAAGCAAAAGAATAAATAGAGGATAGGAATGAGTAATATAGAAATAAAAAAATTCATAGAACCAAAATCCCTAAAATCTTTTTCATGAACCCTGACCCTACCAAATCCCAAATCTAGTGTCTAGGTGGAGGAATGAGGGTTGATTATCTTTAATTCCCGTTGCCTGATTACTGTTGCCTGTTGCATTGTGGGGGTAGCATAGTTCATAGCACGGGGATGAGGGAATTAACTCAGTAATATTTATACGAAATAAAACTAAATTTTTTTCAACTCTTCTTTTAAAAAGAGAGCTATTTGTTTCATACCAAACATTCCTGCTTTTTTTTCAGCAACAGAATTATAATTCGTATTAGTATTAACATCGTAACTGTAATGAATACCGCTAGTGTCCGTTATATATTCAATGCCCGCAATTTCTATATCGTTTTGTTCTAAAAACTTCTCATAAGTTACAATTTCTGAGTTTTTGTAATCTTTTAAAATCATAAATTTATTGCCATCTGGATTTGTAGGACAAAATTGTTCCTCAACATTACAAGCATCAGCGGGGCATAATTCAAAAGATTCAGACGCATCAACTTGAACTGTATAGAAAAATTTAGAATTTATAAATTCTACTCGATGAATAACCTTAGGATTTGCTTCAATATAATCTTGTAGAATTGTTATTCCGTCTATTGAATGTTCAAAATTTGATCCATTTACATATTTTTTTAATTCATCTTTGTTTTGAAACAGCTTAACTCCAAGGCCTCTGCCCGCTCTATTATGTTTTGTAATAAATGGTTTTGAGAAATGATCAGCAGCTTTTACTATATGTTCTTTACTATTACAGTAAATTGATTTTGGGGTTTTAATTCCAGATTCATTAAGCTTTAAATATTGCAAGGATTTACTAATTTCCAAAGCTAAAGCATTTCCATTATTAATTATTCTTCTTTTGTGATGTTTTAACCAATTTAAAATAGTTGCTGTGAATTCAGGGGCATACCGATGTCCTCTTGCGTGAGAGCTTGCGCTCATCCTGTTATAAAAAATTCCTTCTGGCGGATTTTTTCCTAAATCTATATTAGCTTTTTCAACATGCCAATCTTCAAAATTTACCTCTAATTTTTTAAGCTCTAACTTAAGAGATAAAGTCCATTCATCATTTTCGTGAATTATATAAACCTTCATAATCAATTTAAAAGACTTAAGCCCTATTTTTCATAGGGCTTAAATTAGATTTCTTAAGCAGCACTTACTCTTTGTTTGGTTTGCACTGCATTATTAGAGCTTGAAGAAACCTTTTGGAACAATTTTATAGGAACTCCTTTTGATAAAATATCTAATACCGGACAATGTGTATTTACAGTATCAATCAATTTATCTATTTCAGCTTTTGATGATGATGATTTAATATCAACAGTGCCTGAGATAGATTGAAAGCCAGGTCTAGTGTTTTTATTTAAAGCTAAAAAACCCTGAAGATCTAGTTCACCTTTTAAATTAACACTAACACTCTCAATATTAATACCAGCTGCTGTAGCAAATGCTTTATACGTTATTTCCTGACATGTTGCTAAAGCTGCTAAAATCAACTCTACTGGACTGGGTCCTTCATCTTTGCCACCAAAGCTTTTGGGTTCATCCACTATTAATTTATGCTCTCTAAGAGTGACCATAGATTGAAGTCCCTCTTTAAGGATTGAGCTGCTTTCATATTGGACCACAGCATTTTTTGGATTAGCTGTAAAATCCTTCTGTAGATTACTTATTGTTTCTTTTAGATTATTACTCATTTTCTTATCTCCTTTTTTAGTGCTTCGACATATGTCAGGCGCACAATTTAGTTAAATGCCCTTCTTAATTTATTTACGCTTTGTCTCCGTATTCAGTCATATGTTTTGGAATTCTTTTATTTTTTCCATACATAAAATGATTTTCCATGTTCTCTCTGTATTTACTTGCTGGAACTTTTAATCCAATCGACTCAGCAACTTCCCTAATCAACATTGGATTTGCTCCACAACAAACTCCTAAATAATTCACTCCCAATGCATAAGCATCTTTTGCAAATTTACCTATTTCATATCTATTGCAGAAGTGTGGATCTAATGCCGTTGGAAACGTTCTTCCATGTGGCGACGGACAAGCACAATTACTTCTATCTGGAAGATTAAAAAATGTTGGAAAGTCTTCACTGGTTCTGTAAGGAATAGGCAAGGCTCCGACATGACATTTAACTGCTTCTCTAATTTCTTTTAAAAAGGGAAACATTGTAGCTGGCCCTCTAAAACAATTTAAACCAACAACATCGGCTCCACGTTGTTCAAGCTCTTTACAAGTATCAACAACAGATTTTCCATCTCTCATTTTATTTTCACCCATTGGAGAAATTGTTAATACAGTTGGTAAACCTGTTTTTTTCATTACCTCTAAAGCTTTGTAAGCCTCTTCAGCATAGTAAAAAGTTTCACCAATTAACATGTCGGCCCCTTCCTCAACAGCCCAACCAACCATCTCCGTAAACATTCCTTCAACTTCTTTTTGAGATTCAGAATCGTTATGCTTCCAAATATTTGAATTAGAAATATTACCTGCCATCAAATTTGGTTGAGATCCTTTAGGTGTATCTAAAGCTACTTTTTTAGCAATTTTTAATGCTGAACGGTTTAGAGGTTCCAAAAGTTCTTCTTTACCGATCACGCGCATTTTTTCTCTATGCCCATTATAAGTAAAAGCTTCAACAATATCTGAACCTGCATGTTGAAATTCTCTATGCAAATTCTCTAAGACCTCAGGATGGTCTAATGAAACCATTGGCACAAATTCCCCTGACGCCATGTATCCCCGTCTTTCAATTTCAAATAAAAAACCTTCTGCACATACAATGGGTCCTTTATCCAGTCTTTCTTTTAATCTATTTGTACTCATTTTTTTTCTCCAAATTATTGAAGAAAAGAAACTGAAAAACGTTAAACAAGAGGGTTGTAAATTTAAACAATCTCTTTTCTCCTTTTTAGTGCTTTAGCAAATGCTAGGTGCACAATATGGTTCAAGTACCCGGTTTAGATTTGAAGAATTTCCAAAAAAAACCACCGGCTAAAGCGGTGGTTGAAACGTCGCTTTAGCAGGAATTTATAAAGCGCTCTGCAAGTAAACATAACTCAGCGCATGTAGATATGATCACTTTTGTCTCTAACTGTCAAATGAAATAATAAATAAAAGATACAGTAATTAATACTGTTAATTAAAGCTTGGATAAGCACTTCCTGGGGCATCAGATAACATAGCTCTATTGTATCTTCACAATATTTATTTTTAAATAAAGCATAATACTATTCAAATAAGTAATGGACACTCACTCAGTTAAATGCTTAATTAAATCTAAGCGTTGATTTAATTCAAATTGCGGACGCTCAAAATAAACTGCTAAAGTGTTATCATCTCAATAGATATCATTATGTTAGCGGATGGTTTTTTTTTGCTTACCGTAAAAAATGAGGTGTTATGACTGAATATATAAAAGAACAAACTAAAATTATAAGAGGCGGATTAACTAGATCTAAATTTCAGGAAACTTCTGAACCAATATTTCTCACATCTGGATTTGTTTACAATAAAGCAGAAGATGCGGAAGCTATGTTTAATGAGGAAATAGAGGGTTACCAATATACAAGATATAGCAATCCAACAATTACAACTTTTGAGAAAAGATTGGCAATAATAGATGGTGCAGAGGAATGCTTTGCAACAGCAACTGGTATGGCAGCCGTTTATGGAGCTATGATGTGTCAATTAAAATCTGGTGATCACGTTGTCTCTGCTAGATCTTTATTTGGATCTTGTAGACAAATATTAAAAAAAATAATTACTAATTACGGAATTGAAGTAACTTTTGTTGATGGAAAAAATAATGCTGAATGGAAAAATGCAATAAGAAAAAGCACTAAAGTATTTTTTTATGAAACACCTTCTAATCCCTGCTTAGAAATAATAGATATTAAAGAAGTAAGTAAAATTGCAAAACAAAATAATATTACAACAGTTGTAGATAATGTGTTTGCATCACCATCATTGCAAAAACCTTCAAAATTAGGAGCTGATGTGGTTATTTACTCAGGAACAAAACATATAGATGGCCAAGGAAGAGTGATGGGTGGTGCAATTTTATCGTCCAAAAAATTTAAAGAAGACAAGCTTAAATTTTTTTTAAGAAATACCGGTTCATCAATAAGCCCTTTTAATGCTTGGGTTCTTTTAAAGGGTTTAGAAACTATTAATTTAAGAGTAAATGCACAATCTGATAATGCATTTTTGATAGCTCAATTTTTAGAAAATCATCAACAGATTGAAAAAGTTTTTTACCCTTACTTAAAAAGCTTTGAACAATATGATTTAGCTAAACAACAACAAACAAAAGGTGGGACGGTAATTTCATTTAAAATAAAAGGTGGTAAAACGGAAGCCTATAATTTGATGAATAAATTAAAGATTTTTGAAATTTCAAATAACCTAGGGGATACAAAATCTTTGACTATTCACCCTTCAACCACAACACATAGAATTTTAGAACCTAAAGAAAAGCTAGAACAAAATATTTCAGATAACTTAATACGTTTATCTATTGGACTAGAAGATCCTGAGGATTTAATTCAAGATTTAGATAGTTCAATTCAATAACTACACAGATAGACCTAGGCCAATAGGGTTTAAGCCCACAAATGCTTTTTCCCGTATAAAAAAAATTTATAGTTCTTTTTCAGTTTTTAATTATTAACTTTATATTATCACTTTTATGCTTGTTCTAAATCAGCAATTAGACCTTTATTAATTCCACAGCTTTTCTTTCTTCTACAGAGGTTTAAAAGCCTTTATCTTAATTAGAAAAATATAAGCTAAATTAATTCAACAATAAACAAGAGAATGTGATACATAACGCCTAAACCATTAACTAAAAAGAATAAACTTTGAAACTTTTATCTGAACTAAAACTTGGTAACTTAACATTAAAAAATAGAATTATTATGGCTCCGTTAACTAGAATGCGAGCTGGACAACCTGGAAATATTCCACAAGAATTAAACGCAACGTATTACGCACAACGGGCAACAGCTGGTTTAATTTTATCAGAAGCAACTCAAATTTCACAACAAGGTCAGGGTTACCCTGCAACACCTGGTATTCATAGTAAAGAACAAATTGCTGGATGGCAAAATGTTACTAAAGTAGTTCATAATAAAGGTGGAAAAATTTTCTTACAACTTTGGCATGTAGGAAGAATTTCTCATACTTCATATCAAGTAGATGGAAAATTACCCGTTGCCCCTTCTGCAATACCTGCAAAAAATAGTGAAACCTATACTGCTGATTGGCAGCCTACTGAAATTTTAACTCCAAGAGCATTGGAGATTTCAGAGGTAAAAGACATTGTTAATGATTTCAAGCAAGCTGCTCTAAATGCTAAAGAAGCAAACTTTGACGGTGTTGAGATTCATATGGCTAATGGATATTTATTAGACCAATTTTTACAAGATGGCAGTAATCAAAGAACAGATGAATATGGTGGAAGTGTTGCTAATAGAATGAAGTTTCCTCTCGAAGTGTTGGACGCAGTGATTGGTGTTTGGGGTAAAGATCAAGTAGGTGTTCGTCTATCCCCTTATGGAACTTTTAATGGTGTAAGCGACAGTGATCCTATGAATTTATTTGGTCAAGTAATTGAAGAATTTAATAAAAGAGGCATCGTCTATATTAACATGATTGAACCAAGAGCAACTACTGCTGGTGGTGATGATAATGTAAATGATAAAGCAGTTTGTACTTCTGATTTATTCAGAGCTAAATTTAATGGAATGTTTATTTCATCAGGAGGCTATAAACCTGAAACTGCTGAGGTTGCTTTAAATGATAATAAAGCAGACGCCATTATGTTTGGTAGATGGTTTATTGCAAACCCTGATCTTCCAGAAAGAATTGCTAAAAAGGCAGAGCTCAATAAATACGATAGAGCTACTTTCTATGGTGGTGATGAAAAAGGTTATACTGACTACCCTTTTCTATCTTAGATATTTTTAAATTTCTCCAATCATTTAAACTCAGAACCACGATCCCTAAAATCTTTTTCATGAGCCAAGACCCTACCAATATTCAAATCAGGTGTCTAGGTGAAGGAATTACTGTTCATCCCTATGTTTTTTAGCTGCAGCAATTGCTTCATCTATTTTAGGAAATTTACCAGTAGCTTTATAGGCAGGTTGTTTTCTTGGTTTAGGTGGAAGTATATAAGTTACTTGCTCAGGCTCAGATGGTGCAGACCAATCATCATAATAAATATTAGCTCTTTGTTTCTTCGGCCCATCATCCATAGGTGGTCGCCATGATGCACTATGGTTTGATCTTTCTGCAGGCTGCGCTGGATCTTTAAACATTTTATTATATGGATCTTCAATATTTGTGATGCCATGTTTAGCCATCGCATCTCTTCTTCTTCTTTCATTAATATTTTGTAGATGTTGTGGGTAACGATACCCAGCTCTATTGGATTGTTTTCTTTTGGCAGCTCTAGGTGTTAATGGAATTCCGGTATCATTTACTCCCAGCTTCCCTCTAAAGTTTGAATGATTATCAAATTTGTGAGGTGTTCCTTTAGTGTTTTTCTGTTTAGTAGAATAAGATTTATACAGGTCCTTTAATTGATTCTTCCAATCATCCATTAGTTATCTACCTTTGGTGCCTCTTGTTCGTACATATATTTCAGTTCGAATTTGTTCATTTTTTCTTCTTCGGTTTATTGTAAATAAGTGAGCAGCATAAGGTGTAAACAAACTCTCCTAACGTTAATTGATCATCTTTATTATTCTCATCTACTGGAAAATAACTATCTCTTAACGATAAGAGAAGATCGTTACACCTACTGGATATTTCTATCTTATGTTTCACTGGTTAATAAGGTGGTATGTTAAAATCTTTATTAACTTCTTTTCTAGAAATTTTAAATAGATATCGCTCTCTATCTTCTAGGTCATCCTGCAGCAGACATTCATCAATATGTTCATCCTTGTTCTTTGCATTACCAGCAATATCTTCAAAGTAATCTTTTCTAAACATTACCTCTATCGCTACTCTTAACTCTTCAGCGGTAGCATCTTTATGGTATTGTAGATTATGCAGTTGCTCTAAATATTTATTCTTCATCTTTATTCCTTTCATTTATTATTTTATAGCCCACCATTGAATTACCATGATGATCAGTGGGCAAGCTTCTGACATCTATTTTCTGTATGACGAAACCCTGATTACGCATGTAAGATAAAAGCCGTTGGATCTCGGAGCTGGCAACAATTCTTTCACTGCATCCAAATATAAATTCATTATCTCTGGTCTCTCTGATTTCTGTTATTAAATATCTTTTATCCATAGTTAACTTTTAATTAACTTCGCAACCCTTGATAAATCCTAAATTCAGCAGGATTTGTAGAATGTTGTTTACCAATAAGCATAGGAACACAGGCTCTTGGAGAGGTTATTTTTTTAAAATCATAACTTGTTACGGTTAAGTAAGATTAATTCAGGTTAAGTTTGGCTAAAAATATTCAGATCCTTACATTAAATGAATGAATGAATATGCGAAATTGTACTCATTCATTCAAAAGTACTTAGCTTGAATTATTGAACGGTTAATAGTTATGATCTCTGTCTGTTTTCTTAGATTGCTGTTTCAGGAAATAATCAGGATATTCTTTCATAATTTTATTAATTGTTCCTGAAGATATACCTAGTAATTTTCCTAACTCTTCCTGTGTCTTAAAATTACGCAGTGCTTTTTCTGCTTTATAATATTCAGCCTTTGTTATTTCTTCTTTTTCTAATTTATCTCTGAGTGGATTGCACTTAACTCTATGCTCCTTATTCTCAACTAATTTTATCTGATAAATTGCTTCTAGCGCTGCTGCATGATCAACTTTTCTGTCTGCTGTTCTAGCTTTTTGCTTGGTCCAATACCCATTAAAACCATACACTGCTTCGTACTCTTCTGTTTCATCTGGTCTTAATCCTCTAGCCTTATCAAACTCAATTTTCATCACCATATCAGGGCAGCCTTTTTCTTTAACTGCATTAATCAAAATAGATACATTGGCATTGTCTGTTTTTGATGATGTTCCTCTAGGTCCTACTCCAGCCTTACCGTGGTGATCTATTACAATCGTGGTGTAACACTGGCCTCTTAACCTTAGAAGCCACGAATTTATCAATCTATATTCATCACTATCGTTTTCTTTATAGTTAGATAATGACCTTAGATTATCCAATACTAACATAGGCTTTTTACCTGTTAATTTATGCACCTTCTGCAACACCTCTGTAATCAATTGCTGCCCCAGCTCTAGTTTTATGTCTGGTATTGTTTCATTTAACTGCTGCGCAAAATTTACGATTGTAAAATAATTATTCTGTGTTGGCCCCATTCTTTCAATATATTTTTCAGCTCTTTCAATTAGATCGTAAGGATCCATTTCCCCATCTATGTAAACAACTGGCATCGGATCTGGACAGTTATAATCTAGGAATGGTTTACCTCTACATAAGCTGTGCGTTAATCCTAGAATATACTCTGTTTTACCATTACCTTTAGGACCAGAAACAAAGTTGATGCTGTTCTCTTTAAATAGTTTTTCAACAATAAATATTGGTGGTCTGATATCTAACTTCATATAGTCATTTAAGCAGTGGCTTATTAATGTATTTGTAGTTTTAGTTTCTTCTTTTTTTTCAATTAAATCTTTTACTATCTGTCTGAATTGATGCTTTGATTTATCATCTATTGGTACAAAGTGAGTTTTAGAAAATATATTAGATGCTTTTTTAGACTTATATATGCCTCTGATGCATGCTTCAGATTCTTTTATTCTATCTTCTCTGTCTATGATGCTATGCCATTTATTTATTATTTTTACAGTTGTTTCTTCTGGTATTTCTTGATTGTAAAATTCCCCACCTACTGCAAGCAATAGACTATTTATTTCACCAGTATTTTTAGTTCCTGTAAGCATTGTCAATGCAGCTAAGATGTTTTGATATCTGAATAATTTTTTTAATTTTTGATAAGTTATTTCTGCAATAGGTCTATTAGCAACTTCAGCTCTAGCTTCTTTGTCAAGTGGACCATAAAAGATTGAATAACTTCCGTCTGTTCTTAATTCGTTTATACAGTGATCTTTAAAATGTACCCTAATTGTTATCGCATTTTCTGGTGTATTGGTTACTTTGTAAAGTGCATGACCAGCAGCTGCTCTTCCGAATGTTAATGTTTCAGGAATAATATTAATGATTTGTTGCGCCTGTTTTACAGACATATATTTCATAAAATCAAAATCTAATTCTGGGTATTCCTTTGAATTTCTTATTATTATTTGATGTCCGTTAATCTTTTGACCTTTATATTTTTCCTTTGATTTCCAGTTTACTACCTTCTTATAGTCCTGCTTTTCTTCATTAAAATCAGGCACTGTTACTGCTAGATCTAAATTGTTATTAGCTGCTAACTCTGATATAAACTTTTCATCATCCAGATATCCAGTGTGCGCCTCCATCAATTACCTCGCCTGACTTTGTGTTAAGTTTTTATGTAAAGTTTCTACGATTAAATCAGCAGGATAAAATATTCTCCCTCCTAATTTTGCATATGGAAATAAAGATCTAGCTTTAGATCTCTGCTTTCTTATTGCACCTTCAGTTACATGCAGCAGCTCAGCTAATTGCTTTGATGATAAGAGTTTACAGTTCTTATTCATAAATTCCTGTAGCTCTTGATCAGATATCTGATTACTTCTTATTTTAGTTTTCATATATGGACCTCTCTTGTTGGGTTTAGACATTGGGGCTAAAGTATTTTGATTGTGTAATTAAGTGAAATCCCTAGTGAAATAGGATTAGAGCTGGCTCATGCATGATTATCAGCCCTGCAGCTGAGGCGCCACAAGCCAGCAATTGTTCAGAGTGGAATCTAAACATCTTCTAGGTATCGTATTTAAATGATGGTTTTAAATCCTAAATGGAATTAGATCTTAAATTCTTTATCCTTATACATAGGTAACTTTGATTGTTTCTTAGATCTTTTTACACCTATAAATTCTTTAAACTTAGTCATATGCTCTTGGAAAGTTTTAGGTATTCGTGGACAAGCATATTGAGTTTCAGAAATAAATTCTGCTAACGGTCCAGTTCTTAAATATGGTTTTTGAGTTTGGATATCATGGTCCTTCCATATTTTTACTGCACCACCTTTAATATTACATGCTTCAATTAAATCTCGCACTGCATCTTCACACTCATAACAAATCTTTAGTTCATTATAATTATCCATTGAAAATTTAGTTGCTGCATATGCAACTCCAGCAGGTCCTAAAGCTGGAGTATGTATTGAAATAAACTTCTCTAGTTCCTTCCAACTCTTAACTTTAGCTGCCTCTGAATACGGGTTCTTTACAAAACCAACGTTAAGATTTTGTAAGCCTCTTCTTGGCTGCTTTGAAACAGATGATTTTTTTATCTTCTTTTTTTTCTTTTTTACAGGCATTGCGTTTGTTCCACTCCTTTTTTAGTTTATCTTCTATTAATATCCATTCAACCTCATTATTATTCTTCATCGTTACCTGCCTTTTTAAAGCTAACAATATTTGGAGCAGGCTTATAAATACTATGCTTAGTTTTTAGATCTTCTTGTTTATGATTGTAATAATGGTCCTGAGTAACTTTCATACTGCTATGCCTCATTCTTATTGATGCATCTTCAAGTCCCATTCTCTGGCCATAAACTGTTACGAATGTTTTACGTAGGTGTTTTAAAGTTAGGATGTTTTTATACTTATAAACAATCCTCTTACCTTTACCTCTAATCTTCTCTCTTGTTGCTAAACCAAACTTATAATTAAAATCTCTTAGCTTACATCTGTAACTTGAGTTATTAATCGGCTGCATTGGATCTGAAGATCTTGGGAATACCCACTTACTACCAACGGCCCATGATGCATTTGTATTCTCACTAGCAATTAAATTCTGCAACTTCTGCAAAATAATAATCATTTCTTCTGTTAGTTCTACTTCAGCATCCTTCCTATTCTTTGTATCTGTTAGATATAAAGTTTTAGTTCTGAAGTTAAACCAGCCACTGCATTTATTCTCTTCTGCTTTAGTGTTTGGTTTATTCCATAGCAGCTTATGATGATCTTCTATTCTTTCGCCTTCCTCCATAAGTAATCTGTAAAAGGTCAAAAAATGTGGCTCTCTCCATTGTTCCTCTTCAGTGTATTTTACTATTCTGAATAATAGCTTTTCATCATCTAGGTATTTTTTGTCTTTTGTTTCTTCATATTTAGAAATTCTTAAACATGGATTACCTGCCTTAAACATTGGGTTTAATTTTTTACTATCCCACTCAAACACAATTGACAACGCAGCTAATGCTCTGTTTGCAGTTGTAGGAGTATCTTCAAGCCTGTTATGCCATATCTCAATATCTCTCTTAGAAACATCCTTTAGCTCTGTTTTATGTAGGACCTTTTTCCAGTAATTGTTCTCTGATATTTTGTAGGAGTTAGTTAATCTATCCTTTAGCACCTGCTTATCTGTTTCAGTTAATACATATGTTTTAAGTAATTGTTGATAGTGATGTGTGGTTTTATCCTTATATCTGAGCTTAGTTCCTTTAGATTTTATTCTGTAACCACCAGCTCCATTTTCTAGATAATCTCTGACAAGTGTTTCAACTGTAATAATGCTACTACGAGTATTGATAGTTTTCTTCCACTCAGGTAATTTTATATTAACTAACCTCTTAACAACATCTATTGGCTTCTGGCCGTAACGGCAGATATATTTATATCTTCCTGAACTTTCAGCTTTACCATCTTCGCTAATACTCTTGACACCAAAGTGAGCATAAAAAGATTTAGTAAGTGATGGTTGAGGTTGAACGAATATACATAGACCTTCACAAGTAAGATCAAAATATTTCTGTATCTTATCTGTATGCTTTAATGCATCCAGTTTGGCTTTTGTAAACCTTATTGACTTTGTTATTTTCATAAATTCCACTCCATGATTTGATTGTTTTAATGAAGTTAAATGAGCTTATGAAATCCATAATGAAAACCGATCCAGAAACCGACAGAGCAACCGACAGAATTGACACAAATGATCTACAATGCTTCACAAGTGTGCGAGCTGCTACAGCAGCGAGCATAGTACTTATGTTTTTTAAGCATTGATTTATTTGACCAATTGCAATAAATATCTGGGACAATATAGGATGCCCTTGTAGCTCAGCTGGTAGAGCAATTGATTTGTAATCAATAGGTCCGCGGTTCGAATCCGTGCGGGGGCACCATTACAAACATTGATTTAATTATCATTTCCAATCATTGAAAAGAAAATCCGGTCGCAGAACAGAACGGAACGAAGAACATACAAAGGAAGAAAGTAGAACTTGCCGAGGTCTTTTTGAGGTCTTTATGAAATCTACCGACAATCCCGTTCGTCGTTTGTTTCACTTGATTGAGATTTTTCTTTTCTAAAACTAAATACAAGAAAGGAAATATTACTATGAATAAATCAAAAAAATTAACTGACGCATATTGCAGAAGTTTAAAACCAAAAATAAGCCAAGATCCAAAAAGTAAAAACTATTTAAATTATATCCCCTCTTATGTTCCTGGTGACTACCCAGGTTTAGAATTGTGGATTTATCCTAGTGGAATTAAAACTTGGAAATTAAAATACAGATCCAAAAACATTAAACATCAACAAAGAAAAAAGCTCGGCAATTATCCTGATGTTGGAGTTGTTGAAGCTCACAAAAAAGCAAAAAAATTATCTATAAAAATTGAAGACGGTCTAGATCCAAGATCCGTGGAAAAAGCAGATATATTAAAAATGCAATTAGGTGAAGCATTGAGAAAGTATTATCAGGAAGAATTAACCACCGCTAATCAACACAGATTAAATACAATTAAAAACATTAAAGCGATCTTTAAAGTATGGATTTTTAGAAATACTTACGACAAGAATATCTTAAATTTATTAACCAGGGTTGAGGATATTCAATACAAAAAGCTTTCCTCAATAACTGCTAAAATGTTTAAGCAGCTCTTTCAGTTGGTTGGTTCAAGATCCCCGATTATTGCAAATAGATTACAGAATTATTTAAGAAAATTTTGGAATGATTTTGTAAAAGAACAAGACAATCCTTTCATTATGAAAAAGAAATTTATGTATGATGAAAAGGTATATTTAGACTTCCTGGACCCAACAGAATTAAAACAAGTTATGAATGTTTTAGTTAAGGTTAATCAAGTGACCGGAAAATTAAATATGGACCATTACATTAAAAGAAAACTAAACCCCGTTTCGTGTTTATTGCTTGCCTTTTTATTAGCAACCGGACGAAGAACTGAAGAAGCTTCATCACTTACTTGGAATCAATATTTCCAAGGTGATGAACCAAGAATAAAGCTACTCGAAACAAAGACATCAAAGAAAAATCAAAAGTTAATTTTTCCTATTGGTAAAGACGCAGTAAAAATTTTGAAATTAATCCAAACAGAAAGATTAAATAATCCTGAATCTAAATTTTATTTTTCAATAGAAGATCCTAGAAATAAACAGATATTTCCGTCAAGAGATTATGGAAGAATGCTTGCCAACGGTAAATGTAAAAATGTTTATATCAAAGATCCAGGTTCAACGTGGGACAAAGCTTTGAAGTTAGGTGGTGTTGAAAGACATATGAAAGTTTATGCAACACGACACACTTTTGCGACAATGCATTATAGAGCTAACAGAGATATTAAAGCGCTTGCGGAAGCTCTTGGAACAACAGAACAGATCGCTTTAAAATATGCAAAACTTGTTGGGGAAACAGTTGTTGAGGGAATTAATAAAATTGATTTCTTTAATGAAGAAAAACCAAAACTTGTTGAAGTAATTTAGTGGTCCTTGATTCCTGACTAATGTATAAAGGTTCTATATGGGCAAAGATAAATGGGCAGATGTAATTGAGTATTTAAGGAACTCGAACCGCGATCCAAAGGCAAATTTAAAACTTCTAAAAGGAAATGAAAAAGGACATCAATCCAATTACAATATTAATAGGTCCTCTTATACCTTAAATGTTATTGCAGCAATCACACAAAAAATTTTAGATCCAAAAAATAAAAATAAAAATATTACTTCTATAATTAGATCCTGGGTAATCACAAAAGACTTTGAAGAATTTTATAATTTATTGCGTCGTGATGAGGGAAAAAAATATGTAAGAGCTGACGCAGAATATACAAAGCTATACACAAAACAACTTTTAGATTTATGGTACTCAAAAACAAAAGAAGTTTTGAAATGGAAAAGATATTTTAAAAAAACCAAAGGATATTTTATTGTAAATAATCCAGTTGAAGCTTTAGATAAAACCAAAGGAAAAAGTATTATAAGCTCATCAATGACACCAAAGAAGAACCGATCATAGCATATCGTCGTCCCTATTCTAGTCCACCCTATATTGCTTAATAAATTCAATCTCATATTTACAATGTATGAGAAAAATTAAAGATCCATATTTTGAAATCTTTTCCAGAGGTGGAAATGTTGAAAAGTCCATATCAGCAGATCCCAAAGCTAATGGCGAAACTAAAAAGAAATTAATCCAACTTGCCAAGGACGAGGCAGATATAAAATTTGATTTAGAATTAGAAATCATAAAACAACTTGAAGATAAATTTAAAGAATTTGGAAAGCCTGGCGAAACTATTAGTGACTTCATTAAAAGAGCACCGTTAGAAGAATTAATTAAATTAGAATTACAAGGTGGTGGAAAAGTAATTTCAATTTCAGATTATTTAAAACAAAGAGAAAAACCAAAAATAAAAAAGATTGATTTAGCACAAGGCGATTTCAATAAAACTGTTGCCGGATTAAGTGATAGTGACAAAGCTTTAATAAAAGATTTGTTAAGAAAGTCCGGAGTATTGGTAGGCGATTAATTATGTCATACGACGAAAACAACCCGCAGCATAAAAAACAATTATATGATTATTTAACAGATAGTGGTGAATTTGCTTATAAAAGAAAAAATAAAACGAACACAGAGCCACAGAGATTAGCAAATGAGTCGAAGTCCGATACCCAGGTCATAGTAAATAATGGAAATATCCAAACAAAAAAAGATTTTATAAAATCATTACCTTTAGAAGAACAACCCGGATACGACGCAGATAAAGATCCAAACTTATTAAGAAGAATAAAATATTACCAAGGTGAAAGTTTAGGTGCAGATTTTGACAGAGCTATTGCACTTGAAGATGAAGAATTAAAAAAACTAGGTAGAGATCCGGCAAACATTTTACAAAGAAATCGAAAGGTGCAGCCCTTGGTCCCTAAAAGAGCAACAACAAAACAAATGCAGCAGTTAAAAGGTAAAATAGATAAATACAAAGATGTTCATTTTCCAAAAGAAAAACCATTTAAAAAATCTAAACCTAAACAATTAGAATTGCCTTTACCTGAATTGAAGTTTGATAATATTCAGATTCCTGAACCATTAACCAAGAGCCCTGAAGATATTGCAATGGAACAAAGGTTCAATGAACTACTTAAAAAATCACAAGAAGAAAAAATAAAAAATGAAAATTCCGGTATTGGATATTTAGTCGGTGGGTCCAAGGTTTATGACTAAATATGAAATCAAATATATGCTTGAACAAATGACATCTAGTGTTGATCGATTAACCGACGCACTTGGAAAACAAACTTACATCATATCCGATCTATGGAGTGAAATAGGATCTAAACAAGAAAAGATCGTTAGCCAATCTTATGAAATCAAAGACTTAACCAATAAGCTCAATTCATATCGAAGAAAATTCTACAATGACAAAGTAGATGAAGCAAAATTTGAAAAGAGTTTCAAAGATTTCGTAGGGGAAAGCACGGATAATTAAATGGCAGATTTAGACAGAGTATATGACAAACAAAGACTAGAAAAAATTAGCAAAGTCTTGGAAGAAATTGAAGCAATTATTGAAAATCACAAAATGAAAATGTTAAGCAGCGAATGGAATGAGGCCGGAACCAAGGCCATAGAGGAATTTCCAACAGAAGAAATAATCAAAGAGATAGAGGAAACTTTAGAGAATGAGCTTTAAAAAATATTTACGACCAAAAGATGTTGAGGATATTTACTCGATAAAAATATCAACACTTGCAAAACAACGTCAGGGAAAATACGGCCTGCCCTATTCGATTGTTGGACGTAAGAAGCATAAACAAAAAGGCGGTGTAATCCTATACAGCATTGATGACATCAATGATTTTCTAAACAAACATAAAAAATAAATAACAACGGAGGAATTATTACTATGGGAAAATTTAATAAAGACATTGCAAAGAAAGTATCACTACAAACAATCGGCGGCGGTGATGGACCGTCAGATAGCCAAGGAATAGAAATTAAATCACCTGGCAAAATGTATTGGTTCTCAATCAAAGGTAAAACAATCGAAGACTTGATTGAAGTCACAACTACAAAACTTTTTGATCCAGACGGTGAACAACAAGAATACTTGATTCAGGTTGAAGATCCGGCATTAAGAGAAAAAGTATTCAACAAAGCAGATGACAATATCAACGTAAAATTAATTGTTAGATGTGTTAATTGGTTTGGTACAGAGTTTTTATGGTTGCCCTCAATAAGAACAAAAGGCAATTCAAAGCTTGCTTCTACTTCAGCAAAAAAGGCCATTGAAAGAGGACTAGACGGAAATTGGATCAAGTGCCAATGGAAATCAAATTCTGTTGGTTGGCAAAGTTGGAGTCACCCAGGAACAGATAAAAAACCTGAATGGTCCAAGATGAGTGATGAAGAAATAATAGATATGGTTTTTGATGAAAGGATTATTGAAAGCCTGGATCACGAAGCATTAATCAGAAACACAGGAGTTAAAAGCTAATGAACAATGTAGATCAATGGTTAAAAGAACAAGAGAAAAATTATCCAACTGTCGAAGAATTAGGACAATACAAATTAGAAGTATTGCTTAAATGGTGGTTGAACTGTTGGGGTAATAAAGATCCTCAAGAATATCAAGATATGGAATGGTGTTGGGAAAAACAACTCTCACATTTTTTATTAGATCCAATAGTACAAACACAAAGAGCAATAAGAGAAAACCCGTTTGTCTGTGCTTGCTGCGGCGAAGAAAAACCAGACTATATCGAAGCTCTTGAAAAAGATTGTGAAGAATACGAAAGGAAACAAAAAGATGAGAAGAAAAATAAAAATAGCACAGGACTTAACAGCTGATGAAATTCTTGAACTATATAGAAAAGCGTTTCGAAAGAGTCCTGGTAGAAGACACCGAATTTATTTTAGATTCGACAGGAACGATCCCAAAAAGAGTTTTAGCTCACGTTTATATTGATGTCTTTACGGGTGAACCTTTTAGATATTGGTTAGACAATAAAAAATCTTTTCAGAAACCATTTGATTTTGATGAGATTCTTTTAGTGAGCTACAACGCAACAGCTGAAGTTGGTTGTCATTTAAATTTATTACACGGAAGACCACCGAATATTTGGGACGCATATGTTGAAACTGCCCGACTACATAAACCAATGCGAACGGGTAAAGGTGCATTAACTCTTTTATCAACTGCAGAACATTATGGAATCAGAGATAAAATGTCTGTTAGTGAAAAAGAAAATAACCTGGATCTAATTTTAAGAAGAAATAATTATAAAGATCAACCCAGCGATTATTCTAAAGAAGAACAAAAACAAATCCTTAAATATTGTGAAGCTGATACAGAATTATTAAGACAAGTATTCATAAAACAAGTTTTAGAAATAGAACAAAAACTAAATCTAAAAACAGATGAAGATTTTGAGGGTGAGCTATGGCGGATCTTAAATCGTGGTTATGCTGTTGGTTGCGTGGCCCAGGTTGAACGAAACGGTATTCCTATTGATATGAACCTGGTTAATAAATTCAACACCTATTGGCCAATGGTTAAAGACAATTTAATTAGAGAAGTTAATAAAGAAATAGATGTATTCAATGAGGACTTAACTTTTAGTTTTGAAAAATTTAATAAGTTAATCATAAGAAATAATTTAGATCGTAAGTGGCCTAGAATGAAGACAGGAAACTTCACTACAAATAAAAAAATAATTAAGCAGCATCTATTCAATGAGGAAATAGAAAAATTTAATGAGATAAGAACTTTGCAAAATATGACAAAGCTTACTGCTTACAATCCAGGTACAGACGGAAGAACAAGAACAAGTTTCAATATGTTTGGAACCGTCACAAGTAGAGCTTCACCGTCTTCATCAAAATATGTTTTTAGTGCTTCCAAGTGGGCAAGAAATTTTATTAAACCGTCTTATGGTTCCTGGTTAGTGTACATTGATTATTCAAGTCAAGAGCCTGGAGTTATGGGTTATTTATCCGGCGATCAGAATTTAATTAATGCTTATCAATCAGGTGATATTTATATTCATACTGCAAAGCTATTTGGAATGGTGCCTGAAAATGCAACAAAGCAAACGCACCCTGAAGAAAGAGGAATATTTAAAGTTTTATATTTAGCAAATTCTTATGGGCAAGGACCAAAAGCAGTTGCAGAGTCTTTAAAATGTTCAGTAGCGCACGCAAAAGAATTACAAAATAAATATAAGCAAGTTTATAAAAAATACTTCAGTTGGATTGAGGGAAATATCGAAGCCGGATTGAATCAGAAATATTTAACAACGGTTTATGGTTGGCAAAGACACATCAATTCATTGACCACAATAAAGGACGGAAAAACAGTACACATACACAGAAGTTTATTAAATTGGCCTATCCAATCACACGGCGCAGAAATTTTAAGAACTGCATTAATGGATCTTACAGACAATTATTTTAAAGTTGTGGCCCTGGTTCACGACGCAGTTATGATTGAAATTCCAATTCCTGAATTTAAGCAGCGCTTGGAAGAAGCAAAACAAATTATGGTGGACGCTTCAATAAAAGTTGTCGGTGGTCCAATAAGAGTTGACCAAGAAATTATAAAAACTAATTATAAACAATTAGACGATGACGGAGAACCAAACAAAGATCAAAAACTTTTTAATAAAATTATGAGACATATAGATAGGTACACCCGATCAAGATTAAACGTACCCCCAGAACGAGTAGACCGCCCTATATAATTAATAATATAATTTAATAATTATTATAATATGATCCGACATTATCGAAAACATAACAACCCACCAGAAGAAGACGGTTCGTCTTATGATGGTGTTACTTTTACGAGAGGACCTATGCACATAAATCACTTCTACGAAATATCAAAATGTGGAGTTAATGCTCTAAGACTATACCAATACATAAGAACTGTTCAGGGATTAAAATATCCAGGTGCAGCAGAAAATTCTCACTTGCCTGTAAAAGTTGATAACAAAAAACTTTATGATTGGTTTGGAGTAGGACCTACTAAAAAATGGGAAGCGTTAAACAAACTTGCAAATAAAAAGATTATTGATTTGAAAAGAGGTGGTAGAGGAAGATTGCCAACGGTTAAAATTATTTTGCCAAAAAAGAAACTTAACTAGGTACACCTGGTTAGGGTATTGTAAATTTAGATAAGAGGAATTATTATTATTAAACATTAGTAATATTCCTAAATTCTTATCCAAATTTTTTTAGGATCATAACCCAGGTTGTTAGCCCATAATGGCCTGGGTTTTTTAATTTCAAAAAAGTTTTCAGCAGCCATCAAAGACCCCTTTTTGTTAGTTTGAGTTAGGGTGAAAAACTTCTCCAGAGTTGTCTTTAGTTACCTTTACTTACGCTTAAAATGTCTGGTTCATGTTTAGTAATGCGGTGTTATTTAAAGTAGTTTAATATTTTTTGAAGGGATATTTTCAGGACAACATTTTAAAATTCAAGGTAACTAGGACACGATTCTGGTGGCCGGCGGCCCAAGCGTTCCTGGACACCGTGCAGGTGCTCGCGTGCGATGGCGTCCACTTGTTCACACGACTGTTCGGGCTGATTCGAAAACGACAGCAATTGGCGAATATCGTCCAGACTGAAACCCAGCTCCCGGCTGTGACGGATAAAGATCAGCCTCGAGGCCTGATCTTCTGAATAGATGCGCCGATTGCCGCTGGTGCGCCTCGTATCCGGCAACAGACCGATTTTCTCGTAGTGCCGAATGATCTGGACAGTGCAACCAGCTCTTTCTGCCAGTTCGCCAATTGAAATATCTCTTACGTTCATCAAATTTTCCTCTTGCTCCTACAACGATTTGTAGATATTAGTATCTCAGACTAGAGGCTTTCAAGGCGTCGTTCAATTGGATGACAAGCCTCGATAATGAATTACAGGAGCAAGGTATGAGTGCAAGTTGCTGCGGACAAGATGCCCAATTCGACGGCGTTTCCGCCGCATTCAAGCGGGCATTGTGGATCGTCATCGCCATCAACGGCGCTATGTTCATCGTTGAGATGGCGGCGGGCGCTTTCGCGGGGTCGAAGGCGCTGCAGGCGGACGCCCTCGATTTCCTCGGCGATACGACCACTTACGCCATCAGCCTCTACGTCATCGGCATGGCCCTGCACGTCCGCGCGACGGCGGCACTCATCAAGGGGCTCAGCCTTGCGGCCATGGGGCTATGGGTATTTGGATCGACCGCTTATCAAGTTCTCGTCCTCGGCGTGCCGTCCGCGACAGTCATGGGCGGTGTCGGGTTGTTGGCGCTTTTGGCAAACCTTGCAAGCGTCGTCCTTCTCATGCGATTCAAGGACGGCGACGCGAACGTTCGCTCCGTCTGGCTCTGCAGCCGCAACGACGCCATCGGAAATGTGGCCGTCATCGGGGCGGCAGCCGGTGTCTATTTTACCGGGACTGCGTGGCCAGACCTTATTGTCGCCGCTCTCATGGCCGGCCTGTTCCTCTGGTCGGCCACGCAGATCGTGCGTCAGGCGTGGGGAGAAATGCAACATTGTGCCCGAGTGAGGTCGGGTAGCACCATGCAGAACACCTCCCATCAAACCAACGCCTTGTATCTCGCATGGCTGATTGCTTTGACCGCGACCCTCGGGGCCCTGTTCATCGGGGAAGTCATGGGACGAACACCCTGTGTTCTTTGCTGGTACCAACGGATCGCCATGTTTCCGCTGGCACTTATCCTGGGGCTTGCGAGTTTTCGAGCCGATCATGCGGTTCGGCACTACGTTATTCCTTTGGCATTGATTGGCGGCTTGATCGCACTTTGGCATAGCCTGCTTTTCGTCGGGATCATCCCCGAACCAATTCAACCCTGTGAACGCAACGGACCATCATGCTCGGGAGAAGATCAAGTGCTGTTTGGCGTTCTGCCGCTACCGTACCTGTCCGTTTTCTCCTTCAGTGCCATCATTTTGTTGCTGACCGTTCCCTTTAGAAAGAGATCTTCATGAACCGTCGAACCCTGATCATCGTGACCGCCGTAGTAGCAGTCGGACTATTTGCCATCGGTGGCCTTCTTTACTCCCCGACAAGCAAGGAAGTGGCGGTCACAAAACCAGTATCAAATGAAGCGCCGCTGGTAAGACCCCATTCGCCGGTCTTTGGAGCAAAAGATGCGCCCGTCACCATCGTCGAATTCTTCGATCCCGCGTGCGAAGCATGCCGCGCCTTCCATCCCGTGGTGAAAAAGATACTTTCCGAGTTTCAGGGGAAAGTTCGCGTCGTGCTCAGATACACAGCGTTCCATCCACCATCGGAAGAAGCGATACGGATTCTAGAAGCTGCTCGCCTTCAGGGGAAGTTCGAGGTCGTTCTCGAGCGACTTCTTGAAACCCAACCTCGTTGGGCGCCACATGGGCGTCCGGCCGATAGTGCCTGGAGCCTGTTAGACGGAACAGGCCTCGACGTGGAACGCGCCCGCCGCGATGCCAAACTCCCTGGCATCGTCGCCGTCTTGAACCAGGACACGGCCGACGTGAAGAACGTCGGCGTGACGGGGACACCGACATTCTTCGTCAACGGAAAACCGCTGCTCGACTTCGGCGCGCAGCAACTGCTCGATCTGGTTGAGGCAGAGGTGGCGTCAAATTGAGAGCCGTAAGGATTACCCTTTGGGGAGGCGTGGGTGTCGCGCTGGCGGGCTTTCTCTGGCTCAGTCTGTGGCATGATCGTGGGCCGAGTGGCGGCAGTTCATCGCAAGATGTGGCAACTTCCTTCCGGCCAACGTTCAACTTGACCGATCACCGCAGCAATGCTGTCACTGTGCAAAGCTATCAGGGCAAATGGTTACTGGTCTTTTTCGGATTCACCAACTGTCCGGATATATGCCCGACGACCCTCGCGGAGCTCGCCCGGGTCATGGAGCGACTCGGGCCGGACGCGGGATTGGTAAAGCCGCTGTTCGTCTCGATTGACCCCGAGCGCGACCGGGTGGAGACCATGGCCGAGTATGTTTCGGTATTTCATCCGACTATCGTCGGCCTGACTGGAACCGAGGCCCAGATTGCCGAGGCGGCGCGGTCGTTCAAGGCGTATTACGAAAAACAGCCGCAGGAATCCGCCCCGAACGGTTACACTATGGGCCACACTTCCGCAGTGTACCTCATTTCTCCCGAGGGCGTGTTCGTCCGTACCTACGGATACGGAACGCCACCGGGGGAAATTACCAAAGACCTTCAAAATAGATTGTGAGGCCGAAAATGTTGCGCCTATTGTCCCAAGCTCTCCTGAGCATTGTCTTTATTCTTTCCGCGTTGCCGGTATCCGCGGATTCCACGCGCGTCGGCGACCTGGTCATCGATTCACCTTGGGCGCGCGCGTCGATTGGAATGTCGCGTCCGGCTGCCGCCTATATGACGATTCGTAATGAGGGAACTGTAAGTGATGCCTTGTTGGCGGTCAGCACCCCGCTGTCGGGAATGGCCGAGGTTCACGCCACGAGCACGAAAAATGGCGTCATGAGCATGGGCCCCGCCGGACCGGTTGAAATACAGGGCGGCGGTAACGTGCTGCTTGCGCCTGGTGGATTGCACATCATGATGATGAAGCTCAAAAAGGCCCTCATTAAAGGCAAAACCGTCGAAATCACGCTTGCGTTCAAACGCAGCGGCAAAGTCACGGTGACAGCGCCCATTTACGGGCCTGGCGCGACCCGGCCCGAATGATACGTCACGCCACATATGTCCGCAAAACCGGGCTGTTCATGCTGGCCATTTTTGTCGGCCTTGCGGCTTCCATCGGTATTGGTTGGTGGCAGGTTGATGGACCAGGGTCGGATCGCCCCTTGGCCGCCGTTGGCACCCAGCACTCCCTTCGAGAACTTAGCGTAGCCGCTGGGCGCATTGCGGAAGAGGAGCTTCAGGAGAGGGGCGTCACGCTGGATACCGGAGACACCCTCATGGAAATCCTGCTGACGGTGGACGTTCCGCGACAAGAAGCTTATGCCGCCAGCACGGCCATGGAAAAGGTCTACGATCCCCGCGACCTCAGGGCCGGACAAAAGATCAAGATATTCCTACGAGATACAGACGGCCTCAAAAAGAAATGGTGCTTTGAGAGACTTGAGTTCGTCCCGGAGACGGACCGCCTGATTTCGGTCGAGCACGATTCGCACGACTCTTTTTCCGCACAAATTGAAACGGTTCCTCATGTTTCGGACCTTGTTGCGAAATCCGGGATTATTAGCTCGAGCTTCTTTGAGGCGGCTCGGGCGGCGGAGGTTCCAACCTCGGTCCTGCTAGCTTCCTACGGGACGCTTAGCGACGCGCTTGACTTTCAGCGTGATTTTCGAGCCGGAGATACTTTCGAACTCGGATTCAGGGTCTATGACGATGGCCCGGAACGGGGTCAGCATCCGGGAGAACTGGTGTATGCCTCAATAGACCTGCGGGGACAAAGCATTCGAGCCTATCGCTACACAACCTCCGACGGATACACCGGATTCTTCGATGAATCGGGGGCGAGCCTGACCACCAATCTGATGAAGACACCGATTGATGGTGCGCGCCTCTCGTCCCTTTTTGGCAAACGGAAACATCCCATCCTGGGTTACACACGGATGCATCGTGGTCTTGATTTCGCGGCACCTCGCGGCACACCCGTTCTAGCCGCCGGCAACGGAGTCGTCATCCAAAAGGGCCGCAACGGAGACTTCGGAAAATATATCCGGATCAAGCACGACGCGACGTATTCCACCGCTTACGCCCATCTCAGCCGCTATGCCGACAAACTCAAACCCGGCGACCGGGTGCGACAGGGGGAGGTGATCGGCTACGTCGGGGCGACCGGGCTCGTGACGGGCCCGAACCTGCACTATGAAATCCTACAGGGGTCCCGCCAGGTAAATCCGATGAAAGTGGAACTTCCGCCTCGACGTTTGTTGGAGAGGGTGGAAATGGCGCGTTTCGAAAGAGAAAAAGAAAAAATCCGCTCCCTTCTGGCATTCCAGCCTACGGGTGCACGGTCGCGTCAGGCAGTTTTGGCCGGACCAGCTGTCCACGAACGGGTGGCTCTAAAATCAAACTGGCAGAAAAAATCATGACCGTTGGTCGTGTGTTTTCCCTCAAACTTCGGCACTTTGGAATTGGTCTTCTCGGAAGCTCCCTCGTTCTGTTGCTCGATCAAGCCTCAAAATCGTTCATGATCGAACTCCTCTCGAATCCGCCGCACGTTATTCCCATTTCGTCTTTTTTCAATCTTGCGTTGGGGTTCAACCGTGGGGTCAGCTTCGGCCTCCTGAACGACCTCGGAACTTGGGGACCAATTGTGTTGTCTTCGCTGGCCGTGGTAATCGTCGGCTTCCTTCTTGTCTGGCTTTGGAATGCCGAGCGCGCCATTGATGGTGCAGCGATTTCTCTGATCATCGGCGGCGCTTTGGGAAACCTCCTGGATCGGATACGAGTCGGCGCCGTAACGGACTTTCTCGATTTCTTCATTGGCGTGTACCACTGGCCCGCATTCAATTTGGCTGATACCGGGATTTTCACCGGAGCTGCCCTTCTTGTTATTCAGTCGTTTCGTACCAGCAAGAAAACGATACAAGACTGTGCTGAAGATGGTTCAATAGAATAGTACTAATGAAACATAGATTTACAGACGAACAAGTTATCGGGATTTTGAAAGAACATGAAGCCGGTGTAACGGTGAAGGAACTGTGCTGCAATTTCGGCATGTCGGACGCCACTTTGCGAAGGAGTTCCTCCCCTCATGATTCCACAGTGATTCCAGTGGACCATTTCGGCACATACCCCAAGAATCCAAAAGCCCGTAACTCTTTGAAGTTACGGGCTTAAGTTGGTTGCGGGGGCCAAACTACAGCTCCAACTCCAACTGCTCCAACAGCGTAAGAGGCAGTGAATAGAAAATCTCTTCTTACAGGTTTTTTGTCTTTTGAAGTATTTTTCATTATTATATTTAATGACAAGCAATTCCAAATTTTTTTAATCTCCAATAATTATAAGGCCATGGAGTTAAAAAACCCACTGTCAGCATTATTGGTACCACCCACCAAGTTAACATAGCGCCACCTGTTAAAAGATAATCTGTCAAATTCATTGCAACTTCCATACTAACCATTGAGATAAAACTCATTCCACAAGCTATTTTTAATGCTTTAACAAATTTAAAATCTTGTCTCATTAAAATAAAGGTTTCAAGCATAATGCTGGTTAATATACCATTAATGATTGCTAAGATCATTATACCAAGAACAGGAAATGGGGTTTGAGTTAGTTGAAAATATAGTATGGTTCCAAAATCACCAATTACACACCCGATAACACACCACATAGTATTTTTAGCACTTTTTCTCCACGTGTGTTTACACGACCAATTAAAATCTTCAGATGTAATGTTTTTTGCTATCATTTATTAGTTGATTTAAACTTCAACAATAAAGATGTTATAGACTCTCCACCTACAAGAGAGTCAAGTTAATATTAAGAGTTTAAATTTATAATATTTCTTAACATAATCGTTTAGAATTATTCATTTTTATTCTTTAAAATAAAGTTTAAAGTAAAAAATTATAAAATTTACACAAAGTAGAGAATCAAATGAAAATTAGTGAAGCTGCAAATAGAATCAAAGTTCCAATTAAAAAAATAAGATATTACTCTGATATTGGACTTATTAGACCCAGTAGAGTTAATAATGGCTATAGGGATTTTACAGAAAATGACTTAATAAAACTTCAATTAATAGTAAAATCAAGATCTTTTGGTTTTTCTATAAAAGAGTGTTCAACGTTAATAGAATTATTTGAAAACAAAAGTAGATATAGCAAGGATGTTAAGGAAATTGCTGTACTAAAAATAAACGATATTGAAAACAAAATTAAATCCTTAAATATGTTAAAGAAAAATTTACAAAAAATATCCAAACAATGCAAAGGTGATAAAAATTCAAATTGCTCTATTTTAGATAATTTAACATTAATAAATTAAATTATAGTTTTAGACGAACGCGTAATTATTGTTTGAAAGCTTTTATTAATTCATGAAGATTAATTTATATGGTCATGAATACAGAATATTCCCCATCAATAAGCTGATAAATAACATAAGGCGCTTCTTTATTTCCTGGCATACCAGGTGTCCCAATTGGCATTCCAGGCAAAGCTATGCCGTCAATATCAGGTTGATCTTTTAGTAATTTATTTATCGCTTCAATAGGCACATGACCTTCTATAAAATATTTACCCACAACACTAGTATGACAAGATTGCATTTCTCCTGGAATATTATGTTTTTTTTTAATCAAGTCGAGACTTGTCATATTTGTTTTTTTTACCTTAAACTGTTCTCCTTCAAGAAATGAAACGTATCCATTACAGCATCCACAAGTTGGAGTTTTAAAAACTTCGACAGTATATTTGCTAGTTTTTGCAACGGGAAAAGCATCTTGTTTATTAGTGACAAAGTTAAAAATATAAACAGATGATATTAATAAAACTACTAATATAACTGATATAGAAAATTTAGATTTTAAATTCATAATATTTTTTTAATTCTGTTCATTTTAATTTTTAATATATTAAATAATTACAAAAACCAAACTACTACTTCCTAACTGTGAATTTTTTATTAACCCCATCTTCTTTAACATACTTTTTACTATTGATGGAAATAAGACAAACAAAAATTGTGTATTCATCAAAAACCATAAACTAACTTATCAATCTAACTTAACACCAATATATCTTCTTTGGTTCTGTGCGTTATAGATCACAATTAAAATTGTTTTTTGATTAGATTTTAAAGCGGTATCTACTATGTCTTCAAGATCTTCTATAGATTTAATCTTTTTCTTTTGAGCTTCAATTATGACGTCACCTACATTTAAATAATCTATTGGACTATTTTTACCGATATTAGTTATAACTAAGCCCGTTGTTTGGTTGGGCAGCTTTCTTTCCTCAATATCTTTATCATTCAAAAGTCGTGCTATAATTTTTAAAGACTTAATTTCTGAAATATCTGGTGTCTTCCGTGTAAAGAAGAAATGCCTTCATTAGATAATTTACAAAAAAACATTAATTTAAATAACTTGAATTCTAACCTAAAAATCTTTCCAATAAATATTAGTCAAGAAAGTCTGCCAAAAGCAGAATCTTTTGGATTTAAGGGTAGTTGAATATTCACCAATCCTCGCTTTATCATCTTGAACTGGTATATTTTTCCTTTGAATCGATTTGAAGAACTGCAATATCAGCCCCCAATAATTGTTGCATTCTTTATCTCCACCCACTCTAACAACAATATCCTCTGAATCTTTGATAACGTGATTATTGGTAATTAAATTCCTTTTTCATCAATTATAAACCCCGAACCTAATGCTGCAGATTTTCTTGTTTGTGGTGTTCCAAATTCCTTGAACATATCTTCAAAAGGTATCCTTAGGGAATGGGTAATAACCGTTGTAGAAATATTTACAACTGATGGCATTAACCTTTCTGCTAAATCTGCAAATGATGTTGGTGCAGCTTTAACATTTATTTGTAGTACAAGAAACTGTAAAAAATACTATTAATAATTTTTTAGGTCCTTCCACCTATGAGAGAGTCAAATAAAAATTTTGTTACCTAAAAATAAGGGTTATTATGAAAAGTATTGATGATACTTGAGAACGCTTTATAGGCTAAAGGTAATGAAATTTATAATAATATTTATTTACATAATAACTACCACTTTGGTTACGCTATAGACCAGATATCAAAAATTTAATATTAACAAAAAATCTAAAAACTTATGAAGAGGTAATTTTTAAAGACAAAAATCAAAAAAATATTGATTTAGCCAATTATAAAGGGAAATTAATAATACTTAATTTTTGGGCTACCTGGTGTCTTACGTGTAAAGAAGAAATGCCTTCATTAGATAATTTACAAAAAAACATTAATTTAAATAACCTAAAAATCTTTCCAATAAATATTAGTCAAGAAAGTCTGCCAAAAGCAGAATCTTTTTATAAGGAGTTGAATATTAAAAATTTAGATATTTACTTTGATGCACCCATAACATTGGCAAAAAAAATTTCTTTAAGAGGAATTCCAACAAGTATTTTATTTAATAAAGAAGGCAAAGAATTTGCAAGAATTATAGGTCCTATCGATTTTAATGATAAGGAATTTATTAATTGGTTGAAGCTTTATAATTAATTCAAGTTATATTTTTGCATAAATAAATACTAAATCTCATAGGGTGACCATACAGAACATTTTTCTTATAATGAATTAATTAGATCAGGCGCTATTTTTTTAGATTTACCAGAATATCTAATTGCTTTAATAGCATCTAGATTAGACTTATCGTCACCGACAATTATAAAGCCAATCATTCCAACGCTTTTATGTGGAGTACACCAATAAGCATAAATACCCGGGGTATCAAATTTAAATTCTACATCTTGACTATATTTAGATTTAAATTTTTCAACACCTTCAGGAACGCCACCTTTAATAAACTCTACATTATGTCCTTTATTGGTAGCTTTCCAAAAAACTTTATCTCCAACATTTATTTTTACAATTTTTTGAGAAAAAACCATGATTTCTTTTTCTTGTTTATTTAACATTTCTACTGTTGCATCGGCTGCAAGGGAAGCGGTGTTTAAAAAAATTACTGAAAACAAAGTTGTAACTAGGGTGGCTATTTTTTTTATCATGGTTAATTTAACTTTCTTCGCATATGAGTTAATAAATTATTATTATACACATAATTAGTAAAAAAAAATAATCAACTTTGTTAAGTGTAACAAGTTACCACATTAATATTAAGCCAACTTATAATTTAATTTTTATTTAAACACCTTATTAGGTTCAATTTGAAAATAATTTAATTATATTTTTTTAGCACCAACGGTGATGCACTTAGAAAAGTTTTTACCTCTGGTTTCGAGGTAGTATGGAATTATTTCTTATTCCAAAAGAGCCATATAAAAAAACCTACGGCTAATACTAAAAAACCAGCCACAAGCAAATCCCCAAAGCTCCCTGGCTCTTTAACTTGGTTTAACTTGTGCTGAGCATTACTAATACTGCACCAAAACAAACCAAAAATGACTATCCCTATAAACTTTTTCATTTTGTATAAAATTTACTTTTGGTTCATTTTTTTAATTTGATCAAAAGCAGAGTTAATAGCCCTCATTTTTTTTTTACTTTCTTCAATCACTTCTTTAGGCACTCCTTTATTCATTAATATATCAGGATGGTGCTCTTTTGAAAGTTGAAGATATTTTTTTCTGATAGTTACAAAATCATCGTTAGAACTACAACCTAATACTATATAAGGATTCAACTTATCAGAACTTTTTCTTGACTCCTTAATCCCCTCAAATTGACTTTCACTTAAACCAAAAATTTTTGCAATACCTCTTATCATTGTGATTTCAGAGTCGGACACATTGCTATCTGCTTCTGCAATATAAAACAATGTGTTGATGACCTCGTCTAGAACCGCAGGATTATTTTTATAAATTTGTCCTATCTGTTGGGCGTAAGGTTCATAGCCAAGTGAGTCTTCTTTGGCTTTGTTAAATATTTCTCCAACCTGATCCATTTCATGTTCAGGAATTTTTAATTTATTCTTTATGGCAATTAATTCTTCTTTTGAGACATGTCCATCAGCTTTGGCTAACTTCGCTGTTAGAATGATTAGAGCAATAGCAAAAATTTGCTGAGGGGGAGCAAAATTTTGTTGAAAACCTGATCTTCGAGCCGACGAAATTCTGCCTCCAACCATTGAACCTATTAGAGCTCCAATAGGTCCGGCAAATGTAAAACCAACAAAGCCACCGATAAGACTACCCCATATACTCATATTTGACCTTCTGTTAAAGACACCACAGAAAACACTGTATTAGACCACAACAACCCCGCAACCACTATCAAAATCACCTTCTTCATACCTTCATCATACCTGATTTCGGATACAGAGTCTTTGATGTATTGACTTTTGTTTATAATATATCTATATTTGTAGATATATGGATATTTTTAATAAATTACTATTTAATTATGAATGTTACAAAAACTGTCAAAATATTAGAATCTCTAGCCCAAGAAACTAGACTGAAAGCATTTAAGGCAATGGTAAGGGCCGGCTTGGATGGCATAAGTGCTGGAGAGATAAGTAAGAAGGTTAGCATACCTCAAAACACAATGTCATTCCATCTTTCACATCTTGAGAATAGTGGATTAATCAAATCTAAAAAGGAAGGAAGATATGTGATATATAGAGCTGACTTTAAGACTGTAGAAAACCTAATAAAATACCTTGTAAATAGTTGTTGTTTTGATTCAGAAGATAAATGTCACATAGCAACAAATTTTATTAATTTAATTGGGAAATAAGAAAATGAAAAATATAAAAAAAATACTAATTTTAGTAGGAATGGTAGCCGTTCTATTGTCCACCTCAAATGTAAGCTTTGCTTTTAGTTTATTTGCCAACAAAACAGGTGAAGTTGAGTTAAATAATTTTGTGGATAAAAACGTAGACCTAGAAACAGTTACCTTGGATGTTCCGGGAATGTTTTGCGCAACATGTCCATTTACAGTACGCAAGAGTCTAGAAAAATTATCTGGTATCTCTGAAGTTAAAACATCCCTAAAAACCAGAACTGCTACAGTTAAATATAATCCAGAGAAGGTAACTATTAAAAAAATGATAAAGGCAACAACTGATGTTGGCTATCCTTCCACCATAAACAACAAAGAATTTTCCAGGGAGTAACTTCTATTAATTAAAATAATAATAACATTATGGATAAGAAAAAAAATATAAATGAAAATAAAACTAGATGGTTACTTGGGGCTGGAATTACAACTGCTCTAGGGGCTACTCTTTGTTGTGTAGCACCATTAGTGTTATTCCTTCTTGGAATTAATGGGGCTTGGATTGGTAATTTAACAGCAATGGCTCCATATAAACCATATTTCTTAATTGCGGCAATTGCTTTTGTTGCCGGAGGATTTTGGAAAGTATATAAAAAACCTAAAGCGCAAGATTGTGAACCAGGAACATTCTGTGCTATGCCATATTCGGATCGAATCAATAAAACTATGTTGTGGGTTGCTGTTTCTGTGATTGTTTTGGTATTAATTTACCCTTATGTAGCCCCGTCTATTTTAGAAAGACTGTAAATAAATGAATAAAAAATATGCCTGATTACTACAATAAAAATAAAGAAATTAATCTCTTCCCTGATCTTTTGGTAATAGGTGCTGGATCTGCAGGATTCTCATCTGCCATAACTGCTGCCGAGAAAGGTGCAAATGTAGTTATTGTGGGAGAGGGAGTAATTGGAGGAACTTGCGTTAATGTTGGATGTGTTCCTTCAAAAACTATGATTAGGGCAACTGAAACATTGCACCAGGCAAGCAGAGCCTCCCGCTTTGATGGGGTTGAAGCCAATGCCAAAATAACCGACTGGAAAGCATTGGTAGCACAAAAACAAGCCTTGGTGGATGAGCTTAGAGGCGCAAAATATATTGATGTTTTACCAGCCTATGAAAACGTTTCTTATCTTGAAGGACGGGCAGTTTTTACAGATGGCGGAGTGATGGTTGGCGATACGCTATACACACCTAAGAAGGTGATTATCGCCACAGGCTCGTCTGCATCATTACCGCCGATTGACGGTATGTTAAGCGTTCCCTATCTCACTAGCACCACAGCATTAGAATTACAGGAACAACCAAAATCTCTGCTTGTTATCGGCGGTGGGGTCATTGGTGTTGAGTTAGGCCAGATGTTTGCCAGAGCCGGAACTAAAGTTACAATCTGCTGTCGTAGCCGATTAGTGCCGGAAACCGAGCTGGAAATAAGCGAAGCGTTAGCTAAATATTTACAAGATGAAAACATAGATGTGTGTGCTGGAATTGGTTACCAAAAAATTGAAGAAATAGATGGTGGTATTCGTCTGACACACGATAAAAATGGAGAAACTCGCACTATTGATGCCGAGCAAGTTTTGGTAACTACCGGACGCAAACCGAACACGGCCAATATGGGACTGGAAGAAAACGGTATAAAACTGATTAAAAACGGTGGCGTACAGGTTAACGAATATATGCAAACCAGCCGTGAAAATGTTTATGCCGTAGGTGATGTAACAGGTACGGATATGTTTGTTTATATGGCCGCTTACGGCGGCAAAATTGCAGCACTTAATACACTTGATGGTAATAAAAATGCTTATGATAACGCTGCCATGCCTTCTGTGATATTTACCGATCCGCAGGTAGCTGATACAGGGCTAACCGAAGTTCAAGCAAAAGAGCAAGGCTATGATGTAAAAACCAGTGTCATTACACTTGACCATGTGCCACGCTTTATTGCCGCCCGTGATACCAGAGGTTTAATCAAATTAGTAGCCGACAGAAAAACCGACAAATTACTAGGCGCGCATATTTTAGCACCGGAAGGCGGAGACTTGATACAAACAATCGTGATTGCTTTGAAAGCACAAATGACAACAGAAGCACTGACAAGCACTATATTCCCATACCTAACAGGCGTAGAAGGACTGAAACTTGCCGCTCAAACCTTTGATAAAGATGTTAGTAAACTTTCATGTTGCGCAGGGTAACGTATCCATTTGACAACATCCAATATAACTGCTAATATATGAACATCTATTCATATATAATAAACACTAGATGGTATGACCACACAAATAGATAATGACCAAATAACAGAATTGGCCGAGATGTTTAATCTTTTGGGTGAGCCAAGCCGTTTAAAGATTATTCTGGCCTGTTTGGATGAGGAACAATCGGTTAGTGCTATTAAGGAAAAGGCCAAGTTATCACAATCTTTGGCAAGCCATCATCTGCGTTTGCTAAAAGCCGCACGATTAATGAAAAGCCGTAAAGAAGGTAAGCAAGTATTTTACAGCGTTGCCGATGAACATATTGCTTGTGTGCTGCGTGATATGGTCGATCACGTTGCAGAGGAAGGTGATCATGGCTAATTGCTGCGAAGAAGTTAAAAAGCCGGATGAATGTTGCGAAACTACCAATGAAGAGCATGGCTGGGATTGCCGTTACCGTCAAATATTATGGGCGATATTACTTATCAATGCTGTAATGTTTTTTGTTGAGATAGCATCTGGTATATATTCCGGTTCACAGTCATTATTAGCTGATGCTTTAGATTTTTTTGGTGATGCGGCAAATTATGCGATTTCGCTTTATGTACTCAATAAAGCAGTGAATATACGAGCAAAAGCCTCTCTGATAAAAGGCAGTACGATGGGCGTGTTTGGTCTGTGGGTGCTTGGCAGTACAGTTTATAAAGCTATATTTGCAGAGCTTCCAAAGGCGGAAGTTATGGGTGTTATTGGATTTTTAGCGCTTGTAGCAAATGTCGTCAGCGCAATGTTATTGTATAAATATCGTAGCGGAGACAGCAACCGTGAATCCGTTTGGATTTGCAGCCGTAATGATGCCATCGGCAATATTGCCGTAATGCTGGCTGCTTTAGGTGTTTTTGTTACTGGTACTAAATGGCCTGATTTATTGGTTGCAGCTATCATTGCAGGATTAGCACTAAATGGAAGCTGGCGGATTATACGCTCGGCGAGAAAGGAATTAAAAGAGATGAAGAAATGACAAGATATGGCATTACAATTTCTGTTCTTGCTTTAATGCTGATACTGGTTACTCAGCAAACCTTATTTGCTGTCTTTGGAGGCTCATCACAATCTATGGTCATTACTCCATTTTTTAATCTGGTAAAGGTTTGGAACCCTGGTATTAGTTTTGGTATGTTACAAGATATTCCAAACGGGCAATGGGTACTTTCAGGTCTTGCAATTATGATCGTTGCATTTTTATTTGTATGGCTGAGGAAAGTAGATGATCGTTTTACCGCCATTGCGTTAGGTCTGATTATTGGCGGTGCATTAGGAAATATAATAGATAGGCTAAGATTTTCTGCTGTGTTTGACTATCTGGATTTTCATGCATTTGGTTACCACTGGCCAGCATTTAATTTATCCGACAGCTTTATTTTTATCGGTGTACTGTTACTGCTTATCGATAGTTTTAAAGACAAAGAACAGGTTAACAAAATTTAATTTAAATAAATCCATAAATTAGATTTATTATACTACACTTTAGTTCTTAATTTTAGACTGACATTTTTACTGTGTATTTTTTTTTATTTTCCATGTTTTCAGAAAGGCTGCTAATTGTAGTAAGGTAACAACTACAATAGTTGCTGCAAATGGAATCTGAGCCCAATTAGGATCAGGAACTTGCTTGTGGAAATCTTGAAAGTGCAGATATAGAAAATATGCAGTGTGAACAATAATCAACATCCATAAAACATAGGAACTCTGTTGCAAAAACTTCCAGACGGAGCCTCCTAATACTTTCTGAACCCAATCGCTTGATGAAAGCGCTAGAACAATTCCATAAACAAGAGCAATGATCCCGATTATGTTAGATAGGCCGAAACCATGTAACAACATTACGTAAAGCTTAGTTTGGGGGTGAATTACATAACCGAACAGTCGGATCAAATCCCACTCAACCCAACCAACAAGAATAATGATAGCATGAGTGACAGCAAGCAACACTCCGTGAATACCCAGTTCTCTCCTCCAAGGAATAGCTGACCGGGCTATTTTTGATAAACGGGACAGTGGACCAATCATCATGGATAAGGCAATTAATACAAAACTCATATCACCCACCGCTCTGTTCCAGCGATGCATTTCAGACCATTGGGAGCGTGATTCTATAAATGCGTAGGTCCCTATAATGACGATCAGTAACACTATAATGTGGCGCGTCTTCCATCCAAAATTTAGTCGATAGTGTGTTTTTTCTATTTTCATATTTTTCTAAGGTAATTTAAATAAATCAATTTATAGATTTTTTTCAATTATATTTTTTAAATTTTTATAGTTTAGGCTTTTGTCAAATTTTTTCTCATTAATGATTAAAGTTGGTGTTGCATTAACTTTATATTTTTTGGTACCTTCTATACGATCTTCTAATATATGGTTTTCTATTTCTTTATTATTAATACACTCATCAAAATTTAAGGAATAACCATTGTTTGATAAAAGTTTTTTTAAATTAGAATTTGCTTTTTCAACAGTATTTTCTTTGGCCCATAAAGTTTGATTTTTATATAAAAAATGTATTATTTTTGAGTCACCGTCATTTTTACAATGAACAATTTTTGCAGCATTTAAAGCCATAATATCTAATGGAAAATTTCTAAATTCTATTTTAATTAGCCCTGTATCAATAAAATCTTTTTTTAATTCAGGGTATATATTTTTATGGAAGTTTGCACATGCTGAACAGGTTAAAGATTCAAAGGCTAAAATTTTAATTGGCGCATCAACATAACCTTCAAATATTTTTTTTATGTGATTTTCTGCTTTTACTGAAATTGTGATTAAAAAAATGAATAAAATAATAAAAATATTTCTTTTTACACTCATGGTCTTATTTCCTTTTAGTTATTAATATTTAAACTTTAATTATGTCGCTATCCAATTTTAATTATATTATTTCCAACAAATTCATACTTTGGTATTTCTAAGTTTGTAGGAGCTGGACCTTTTCTTATTCTTCCTGATGTATCATAATGTGAACCATGGCATGGACAAAACCATCCTCCATATTCACCTTTGTCACCTAAAGGAACACAACCAAGGTGAGTGCAAATTCCAATCATTACAAGCCATTCATCTTTTTTTACTCTATCTTCATCTTTTTCTGGATCTTTAAGTTCTTCTAAATTAACTTTTCTGGCACTCTCAATATCTAGTTTAGTTCTTCTTCTGATAAAAACTGGTTTACCTCTCCATAAAACTGTAATTGTGTTACCAGGTTTTAAAGCGCTTACATCAACTTCTGTACTCGCTAATGCTTTAACTGAAGCGTCTGGATTCATTTGGTCAATTAAAGGCCAAACTACAGCTCCAACTCCAACTGCTCCAACAGCGTAAGAGGCAGTGAATAGAAAATCTCTTCTTACAGGTTTTTTGTCTTTTGAAGTATTTTTCATTATTATATTTAATGACAAGCTTGATTAAATTTTTTAAGCCTCCAATAATTATAAGGCCATGGAGTTAAAAAACCCACTGTCAGCATTATTGGTACCACCCACCAAGTTAACATAGCGCCACCTGTTAAAAGATAATCTGTCAAATTCATTGCAACTTCCATACTAACCATTGAAATGAAACTCATCCCACAAGCTGTTTTTAATGCTTTAACAAATTTAAAATCTTGTCTCATTAAAATAAAGGTTTCAAGCATAATGCTGGTTAATAAACCATTAATAATTGCTAAAGTCATAATAGCTAAAACTGGCCATGGAATACCTGTTATTTGAAAATATAAAATAGTTCCAAAGTCTCCAATTACACACCCGATAACACACCACATAGTATTTTTAGCACTTTTTCTCCACGTGTGTTTACACGACCAATTAAAATCTTCAGATGTAATGTTTTTTTCTATCATTTATTAGTTGATTTAAACTTCAACAATAAAGATGTTATAGACTCTCCACCTACAAGAGAGTCAAATTAATATTAAGGGTTTAAATTTATAATATTGCTTAGCATAATCGTTTAGAAATATTAGTTTTTATTCTTTAAAATAAAGTTTAAAGTAAAAGAATTACAAAATTTACACAAAGTAGAGAATCAAATGAAAATTAGTGAAGCCGCAAATAGAATCAAAGTTCCAATTAAAAAAATAAGATATTACTCTGATATTGGACTTATTAGACCCAGTAGAGTTAATAATGGCTATAGGGATTTTACAGAAAATGACTTAATAAAACTTCAATTAATAGTAAAATCAAGATCTTTTGGTTTTTCTATAAAAGAGTGTTCAACGTTAATAGAATTATTTGAAAACAAAAGTAGATATAGCAAGGATGTTAAGGAAATTGCTGTACTAAAAATAAACGATATTGAAAACAAAATTAAATCCTTAAATATGTTAAAGAAAAATTTACAAAAAATATCCAAACAATGCAAAGGTGATAAAAATTCAAATTGCTCTATTTTAGATAATTTAACATTAATAAATTAAATTATAGTTTTAGACGAACGCGTAATTATTGTTTGAAAGCTTTTATTAATTCATGAAGATTAATTTATATGGTCATGAATACAGAATATTCCCCATCAATAAGCTGATAAATAACATAAGGCGCTTCTTTATTTCCTGGCATACCAGGTGTCCCAATTGGCATTCCAGGCAAAGCTATGCCGTCAATATCAGGTTGATCTTTTAGTAATTTATTTATCGCTTCAATAGGCACATGACCTTCTATAAAATATTTACCCACAACACTAGTATGACAAGATTGCATTTCTCCTGGAATATTATGTTTTTTTTTAATCAAGTCGAGACTTGTCATATTTGTTTTTTTTACCTTAAACTGTTCTCCTTCAAGAAATGAAACGTATCCATTACAGCATCCACAAGTTGGAGTTTTAAAAACTTCGACAGTATATTTGCTAGTTTTTGCAACGGGAAAAGCATCTTGTTTATTAGTGACAAAGTTAAAAATATAAACAGATGATATTAATAAAACTACTAATATAACTGATATAGAAAATTTAGATTTTAAATTCATAATATTTTTTTAATTCTGTTCATTTTAATTTTTAATATATTAAATAATTACAAAAACCAAACTACTACTTCCTAACTGTGAATTTTTTATTAACCCCATCTTCTTTAACATACTTTTTACTATTGATGGAAATAAGACAAACAAAAATTGTGTATTCATCAAAAACCATAAACTAACTTATCAATCTAACTTAACACCAATATATCTTCTTTGGTTCTGTGCGTTATAGATCACAATTAAAATTGTTTTTTGATTAGATTTTAAAGCGGTATCTACTATGTCTTCAAGATCTTCTATAGATTTAATCTTTTTCTTTTGAGCTTCAATTATGACGTCACCTACATTTAAATAATCTATTGGACTATTTTTACCGATATTAGTTATAACTAAGCCCGTTGTTTGGTTGGGCAGCTTTCTTTCCTCAATATCTTTATCATTCAAAAGTCGTGCTATAATTTTTAAAGACTTAATTTCTGAAATATCTGGTGTTTCGGGTGTTACTTCTTTTTTTTCTTCTTTAAAATCACTTGATGTTTCTAATCTTCCCAACTTAATTTTTTTAACTATTTCTTTTTTATTTCTCCAAATTTTAACATTTACAGTCTTACCAACTTCTGTTTGTGCAACAATTATCGGTAATTCTTTCATTTCATTAATTTTGGTGTTGTTAAATTCTAATATGATGTCTCCATCTTTAATTCCTGCATTATCAGAAGGACTTTTTTCAGCTACACTTGCAACCAAAACTCCTCTCGGTTCATCTAATCCTTCTACATCTGCAATTTCTTGAGTAACAACTTGAATTCTAACCCCAAGCCATCCTCTTTTTGTTTCACCAAATTCTATTAACTGACTAACAACTTTTTTTGCACTATTAGATGGTATTGAAAAACCTATTCCAATTGATCCACCTTTACCTAGGATTGCAGTATTAATTCCAATGACATCACCATTTATATCAAATAATGGACCGCCTGAATTACCTGAGTTTATTGAGGCATCTGTTTGAATATAGTCTTCATAACGCGAAAGGCCAATGGATCTATTCCTAGCTGAAATAATTCCTGAGGTAACCGTTCCTCCTAAACCAAATGGATTACCAATTGCAATAACCCAATCACCAATCCTCGCTTTATCAGAATCTCCAAACTGAACTGGTATAAATTTTTCCTTTGAATCGATTTGAAGAACTGCAATATCAGATAAAGGGTCTGCCCCAATAATTGTTGCTTTGTATTCTTTATCTCCACCCACTCTAACAACAATATCCTCTGAATCTTTGATAACGTGATTATTGGTAATTACAATTCCTTTTTCATCAATTATAAACCCCGAACCTAATGCTGCAGATTTTCTTGTTTGTGGTGTTCCAAATTCCTTGAACATATCTTCAAAAGGTGATCCTGGGGGAAATTGAAATCCAGGGAATGGGTTGGCATTAGTAGTTACCGTTGTAGTTGTTGTTGAAATATTTACAACTGATGGCATTAACCTTTCTGCTAAATCTGCAAATGATGTTGGTGCAGCTTTAACATTTATTTGTAGTACAAGAGTAACTGTAAAAAATACTATTAATAATTTTTTAATTCTATTCATTTTAATTTTTAATATAAATCTTCCACCTACGAGAGAGTCAAATAAAAATTTTGTAATTACTAAGTTGCAAAATAAGGGTTATTAAGAAAAGTATTGATGATACTTGAGAACACTTTAACTGTGAGGTAGGCTGAAGGTAATGAAATTTATAATAATATTTATTTGCATAATAACTACCACTGTTGGTTACGCTATAGAAAAACCAGATATCAAAAATTTAATATTAACAAAAAATCTAAAAACTTATGAAAAGGTAATTTTTAAAGACAAAAATCAAAAAGATGTTGATTTAGCCAATTATAAAGGGAAATTAATAATACTTAATTTTTGGGCTACCTGGTGTCTTCCGTGTAAAGAAGAAATGCCTTCATTAGATAATTTACAAAAAAACATTAATTTAAATAACCTAAAAATCTTTCCAATAAATATTAGTCAAGAAAGTCTGCCAAAAGCAGAATCTTTTTTTAAGGAGTTGAATATTAAAAATTTAGATATTTACTTTGATTCGCCCATAACATTGGCAAAAAAAATTTCTTTAAGAGGAATTCCAACAAGTATTTTATTTAATAAAGAAGGCAAAGAATTTGCAAGAATTATAGGTCCTATCGATTTTAATGATAAGGAATTTATTAATTGGTTGAAGCTTTATAATTAATTCAAGTTATATTTTTGCATAAATAAATACTAAATCTCATAGGGTGACCATACAGAACATTTTTCTTATAATGAATTAATTAGATCAGGCGCTATTTTTTTAGATTTACCAGAATATCTAATTGCTTTAATAGCATCTAGATTAGACTTATCGTCACCGACAATTATAAAGCCAATCATTCCAACGCTTTTATGTGGAGTACACCAATAAGCATAAATACCCGGGGTATCAAATTTAAATTCTACATCTTGACTATATTTAGATTTAAATTTTTCAACACCTTCAGGAACGCCACCTTTAATAAACTCTACATTATGTCCTTTATTGGTAGCTTTCCAAAAAACTTTATCTCCAACATTTATTTTTACAATTTTTTGAGAAAAAACCATGATTTCTTTTTCTTGTTTATTTAACATTTCTACTGTTGCATCGGCTGCAAGGGAAGCGGTGTTTAAAAAAATTACTGAAAACAAAGTTGTAACTAGGGTGGCTATTTTTTTTATCATGGTTAATTTAACTTTCTTCGCATATGAGTTAATAAATTATTATTATACACATAATTAGTAAAAAAAAATAATCAACTTTGTTAAGTGTAACAAGTTACCACATTAATATTAAGCCAACTTATAATTTAATTTTTATTTAAACACCTTATTAGGTTCAATTTGAAAATAATTTAATTAGATTTTTTATCTAAAATTAGTTTTCTAATTTTTTCTGAATTAATACAACCACCTGGTTCTCGAACTTTTATAAAATCTATATTTTTTTTTTTGAGATATTTTGCTACATTTAAAATATGTAGGCTTTTCCCACTACCTTCAATACCTTCAAAAACTATTACAGGTTTTTTAGACATCACCCCAGATTAAATAGTTCAAAGACTTTATTAATCTAGTAAAGATATTAACTTTATCGACATCTTTAGCGGCCAAGAGATCATATTCTCCTATGAGTTCCTCATCATAAACAACTCTAAATTTACCAATTACATCATCTTTTTTAATTGGGGCTTCAATAGGTCCCTCATATTTTAAAGCAACTTTTAATAGGTTTTTTTTTGCTTTTTTTATTGTCTTAAATATATCTTCGTTAACATAAACATCGACTTGATTTTCTTTTCCAAGCCATACATCAACTTTATCTATTGTTTCACTTGATTTATTTATTTCGACTAAATCAAAATTCGTTAAACCGTAAGTTAAAAGTTTAGAACTTTCTCTAGATCTTGAATTTTTAGTTTCAAAACCACTACCTACTGCAATCAATCTTCTTCCATCTCTTATTAATGAGGATGCAAGAGAATATTTTTCAACAGCTAAATAACCTGTTTTAATACCATCTGCTCCCATATTTTTATATAATAATGGATTACGATTACCTTGGGTAATAGGATCTCCCCCTGTTCTATCCCAAGTAAATTCTTTTTCTGCAAAATATTTATATTCTTCGGGAAATTCTTTAATAAGAAAATTAGACATAATCATAATATCTCTAACAGTAGATACATTTTCTGTATTATTTATCCCTGATGAGTTGGCAAAATTTGTATTTTCCATGCCTATTTCTTTAGCTTTAGATGTCATCATAATAGCAAATTCATCTTCTGTCCCCGCTATACCTTCTGCTAATGCAACGCAAGCATCATTGCCAGAAGCAACTATTATTCCTTTAAGTAAATTTTCTACACTTACTTCATCACCAATCATTATGAACATTGAAGAATAACCAGCAGACGATAAACGCCAAGCATTTTCAGAAATTATAAATTTATCATTAAGATTTAGATCACCACTTCTTATTAAATCAAACGCAATAATAGCCGTCATAATTTTTGTCATCGAAGCTGGGTATATAGATTTATCTGCTTCTTTTTCATAGAGTATTTCACCTGAGAGAAAATCTTGCAGTATTGCAGTCCTTGCTTTTATTTCAAATGCAGCAATTGAATTAAAAGTTAAAAGTGCAGATATTAGTATTATTAAAAATTTTGCTTTAATCATTATTTATAATTTTAATGTTTTTAAATTGCATTATGCTTATATCATTATATGTTTTTTCTAGAGAATTGATGTTGTCAAATGGTCCCAAATATACTCTGTATTTCTTATCAGCTATTTTTTTTATTACATAAGAAAATTTAAGCTATCACCGTGTGTCACCTCCCCCGCTAACTCTTGCATAAGACAGATCTTTAAATCTATCAATGGTCCACTCTTCTTCTGCTTGAGCCTGATAAGCAATTACCATTAAAAAAAGAATTAAATGTGCTGAAACAAAAATTAAGAACCTCTTCATGATTTAAGCTCCACATTTATTCCGTTTTTCTTGAGTATTTTAATTATTTTCTCCCAAATGATGCTGTTATGGGTACTGGGACTGAGTTCAAATCTGAAGGTTTGTTTGTAAACTGGGCTGCAATTATCGTAAGCTATATAGGCACTTACATGACAGTATTTATTAATACCGTTTTTTTCCATATATCAAAACTCCTATTGTTTTTTTTTAAGGTAAGTAATTTGTAGTTGGTAATGGTTTCACTCCTCTTCCAATCAAGAGGTTTACGTAGAGAGGGTAATAATGAAAAGAAACGTAAACGCAAAAAAAGGAATGAAATCCAATGCATGATTCTACTTAGATCATTAATCTTTGGCTCTACTAAGTCTGAAATATGTTCACAAAAAGTTTTATTACGTGTGGTTATTTATATATAAGACTTTTGACGCGACTCTAAAAGTTAGTAGTGTCTAGGTGATGGAATTGGGGATGATTACTGGTGAAAAGATAAATTTTATTTGCACAACAAGATATGTCTCTCCATCAGGAATACTACTAATGAACCTTTGATATAAGCCTCTTACAAATTATTACAAATCCTTAGAGTACTTGAGAGTGCTTCAACTTTGAAGGTCTTGCCCAAGATTGGGGAGATTTATTAAAATTTTTTTCCTTGGTTGTGGTTTTTCCCCAAAAGAAATTACCCTGATAGCTATCATTTCAGAAAATAATATGAATATATTAGGTGCTGTTATGAAATCACTACTTTGACCAAAAGGGTTTTTTTTATGTAGTAGCCATATTTTTTATTATAGAGAGATTCCTCTATAAATTTATCTAAGGTAAATAAATCACTGTTTTTATTTTTCATTATTTCTTAAATAAAATAAGAATGTGCCAGCTACTAAAAAAAGGATACTTATTAACTGACCTAGCGTTAAGTTTAAAATTAAATAACCAATTTGAGGGTCGGGAGATCTAAAAAATTCTATAAGAAATCTAAATAAAGAATAAAAAATTAAAAATAAAGCTGATATTTTTCCTGGACTTTGTAAATAATTTTTCTTGAAGAAATAACCAAGCACAAGAAACAAAATAATCCCTTCAAAAAAAGCCTCATATAACTGTGAAGGGTGTCTTTTAATATTGTCTATCAATACAAATTGAACAGACCAAGGTAAGTCAGTTGCTCTTCCAATAAGTTCTGAATTTATAAAATTTGCAATTCTTCCAAAAAAAATTCCAATAGGTGCTGATAGCGCTACCAAATCTAAGAATATAAATTGATTAACTTTATGTTTGCTTGAAAATAGTTGAGATGCAACAATAACCCCTATTAAGCCTCCATGAAAGGACATTCCTCCATTCCACACCATTAGAATTTCAAAAGGGTTTTCTAAGTAATATTCTAAATTATAAAATAGTGCATAACCAATTCTTCCACCTAAAATTACACCTATAATTAGATATGTAATAAAGTCGTCAAATAGATCTAATATGTGCTTGTCTTTAATTAATTTTTTTTTACAGTATGTCCACCCCAATATAATTCCAACAATATAAGCCAACGAATACCATCTAATTTCTAATGAAAAAATATGAAAAGCAACTGGGTCAAAATTATTAATAAACATTTTTTAAAACTGAATATAAAATATATTATTTTTTTATAAATTAATATATGTCAAAATCAAAATTTGTAATTAATGTTACTAAAAGGACCTAAATATACTCTATATTTTTTATCAGAAATTTTTTTAATTTTAAAATTTTTATTTTTATTATCCTTAATTATTATTTACTGATTGAAATTTGTCTTTCATATATTTCATCGTCCCAATGACTTTTTATGTATGAAAGAACAGAATCTATTTGCTTATCACTCATTTTATCACCAAAGCCAACCATCTTTCCTTTATAATTTTTTACCAAGTTGACAAATCCATGTTTAATTATGTTATGTAATAACTCATCTGAATGATGCCATGTGTGACCTGAGCCATTTAATGGTGGAGGCAAATTGTGTCCATCCTTATCCTTACCTTTCCAATTTTTAGCTCCTGATAAATTGGGCATATGACAGCTTGCACAATACTGATTGTACAATAACTCACCTCTTGCAATGGCAATTTTTGAATCTCTTGTTATTGGATAGTGATTGCTAGCATTTGCAAATTGAATATTAAATAAAAATAAAACAAATACCGTAAGTACAAGTGAAAATTTCATAATTTTAAGATAAATCTATTTTTATTTTTATCAATAAAAAATATTCAATTTTTATTTGTACGATCTTAATTATTTCTTTTTGGGCTGAGGCTAAAGAGATTTTATTGCTTCATAGATTTTAGCTTTATCAGTTTGACCAATGCTCCTATATACTTCTTTATTATTTTTATAGATGACAATTGTTGTCCAATAAGCAATACTTAATTGTTTTGCTATATCTTTGTCTTTTGTTTGTTCAAAACTTAAAAAAAGAATGTCACTAAACTCTTTTCAGTCTAATAAATGAAAAAATTAAAAAAATATATATCAAAATTAATATAAAAAAGATTTTATTCCCATATAACATAAAAGGTGTGGATTTAACTAATTTACTCTCAGACAGCTCCACATATCCTGTTGATCCAAATTCTACTTTTTTTTCAATAACTCCCATAGGGTTTATAATTGCAGAAATCCCATTGTTTGCAGATCTAATTATATATTTTCCACTCTCAATTGATCTAAAAATACTATGTGAAAAATGCTGTTTAGGGCCTACAGAATTTCCAAACCAACCATCTTCTGAAATATTAATTATATAATCAAAATTATTATTTCTAGATAATTTACCTGAATAAATTATTTCGTAACAAATTAAAGGAAGTAGATTTAAATCAATTTTATTATTTTTTATATTCAGCGGAATCCTATTTTCTCCACTAGAGAAGGATTGATAATTATTAGTTACTGTTTTAAGGCCTATTAAACTAAGAATGCTTTCAAAAGGAGTAAACTCTCCGAATGGTACCAAATTAACTTTATTGTATTTTGCGATGAGATCTAGCTTATTGTTAAATATAGCCATTGAGTTATAAAATAAATCTTTATTATTTTTTGTCTCCATACTATTTAAACCCATGATGATTAAATCATCCTCACCAAAGTTATTTAAAAATAAGTTTTTATACACACTCATATCTCTTAAGTAACTGTCTGGAATAATCCCCTCTGGCCACACAAAAATTGTAGGTTCAATTTTTGTTGGGGCGCTTAGTTCTATAAGCTCATTAATTATTTTTAACTCATCTTGTTTTGAATAAAACCTATCTAGACTAATGTTTGATGATATTGCTTTTATTGTATAAGAGTTTTTTACACTTTCTAAATAATTAAAATTATCATTTTTTATTTGACCAAATATTAGAAACCCAGCAGACATTAAAATAAAAAAAAAACAAACCATAATTTCTTTTCTAGAGTTTCTTAAAATAAATAAAGCAGGAACGGTAAATAAAGAGATGCAAATTAAATTAAAAGAATAAGTTCCAATAATAGAAAGAATTTGAATAAAATAAATACTGTTTGAAAAACTAAATGCGATTAAATTCCAAGGAAAGCCTGTAAGTATAGAGCCCCTGACAAATTCAATTATTCCAAATAAAATTGAAAAAATAAAAAAAGAAATAATTACATTTTTTGAATAAAAAATTGAAAATAAATATGTCATTAAGCCATAAAATATAGCTAAAAAAGCTGGTAATAAAATTATAGCCACTGGGATTAAAAACTTAAAACTTTGATCAAAAGTTAATGAAATCACTATCCAATATAGGCTAAATAAAAAATATCCAAATCCAAAACACCACCCATATTTAAAAAAAGATTTATTGTTTGATGTTCTTTTTTTTTTATTAAAAATAAAAATAAAAAATAAGGAAAAAGTAATAAAATTGATTATAAAATAATTATATGGTGGTAAGCTGTAAGAGCTTATTGATCCTAAAGAAATAATATAAAGAGAATTTAAAAAGTTTTTTTTAAACAAGTTTGATAACCTTTGTTTCAATAGTTTTATAAATTTTTTCTTCTTCAATTAGCATGTCTTTAAAATCTTTTAATTTAATATGGTCATAACCTAATAAATGAAGAAAATCGTGAATAAAAATCTTAGTTACTTTACTTTTAAACTCCAGTGTACTTAAGCCTTTTGGTTTATTCATAAATTCATAACTAACAACAATGTCTCCAATATAGGTAATTTTTTATATTAAGTTTTTCATTAACTTTCCTTCATCTATAATCCAACCCTACTTGACCTTAAATTTAGTGTCTAGGTGATGGAATGATTGTCCCGATCCTGGTTAAAACTGCGCTATTCTTGGTCCTTTATTAGTAGAATAACACTTCCTGCATATTGGGCCTGAGTTAAGATTACCCTCATATTCCGTCGTGATTTGAGTATGAACTTGTTCGTGGTTCCCACAGTTAATACAACGGTCTATGGCTGGCTTGTCGTAACTCAAGTAATCATATTTTTTTTGAGATAATTTTTGCATAATATTTTTTGTAAAATAATTTTATTATATTTTTTTAAGAAAAGATTCATTTAAATGATCTTATCCACGGAAATCTATTTTGATCTCACTAGCTCTATAAAACAGACATACAATACCTTCCTATAAGATACATCTAATAGTATGGAGGAAGTCCGTCTTAAGAGTCCACAGCTCAACGGAGAACCCATTAGGACCCCTTTTGAATCCGTTCGCCTTTGCAGAACGAGAGGGAGCAACAGCGACCGACTATGGACGATCTGTGATCCGGAAAGACTCGTAAGAGTTGTAATAAGATAAAAAAGATTAGCAAAAAAGTGTGTTCGAAATCCGCATAAAGACTCGCTAATAGATTAACAGAGTGCATCTATAAATTGTAAATAGCATCACCGCCGTTGTTGATTAGTAAGAGGTTAATTTTATCGAGTGTAGTCATTTTGTAGTCATTGATATGTTAGATGCTTGACGAGGATTCCAGAAGTTACTAATATCAACGTTAATGAAAGGAAATTTTAAGAAGCTTTTTGATTTGTAATCAATAGGTCCGCGGTTCGAATCCGTGCGGGGGCACCATAATTTTCTCTACCAAGCTGTTAACTTCCAACACTCCCCAACATTCTCAATACGAACATAGCAACCAAAAAATGACATTATTTTAAATGCAAAAAATCCTGAAATTAAAATTAGTACAACTAATACAATTGGATTAATTTTATTCATCTAATCTAACTTGTTTCTCTTCTTATTTGTTCAATTTTAATTTTTTTTTGTAAACTTCTGCTTTTGTCATAAAGTAAATTAAACTTGATTTTGTTGTTAGTTTTTACAGTAATTGATTTAGCATTTCTTACTTCTAAATTATCTGCTACAGCACTTATTGGTCTCTTTGAAGGATTTAGATTTGTAATATTAATTTTTGTTTTATCATTTACAATTTTACCTTTCCATCTTCTTGGTCTAAATGCGCTTATTGGAGATATAGACAATTTTTTTGAATGAAGACTTAAAATAGGTCCATGAACAGATAAATTATAAGCTGTACTACCAGCTGGTGTTGATACTAAAACACCATCAGAGACTAATTTTTTAATTATTTGTCTTGATCCTTGCTTAATGGATAGCGAAGCTGCCTGCCTACTTTGTCTTAATACTGAAACTTCATTTATTGCTATAGATTTTTTAATTTGATTATTTTTGTTTCTAACTGTCATTTCTAAAGGTGAAATAGAAACCATATTTGCTCTTGATAAATTTTTTATAATATTATTAGAGGAAAATTTATTCATTAGAAAACCATAGTTTCCTGAATTAATTCCATAAAATTGTTTGTTAAGGTTTTTGTTTTTTTTTAATGTTTGAAGCATAAATCCATCGCCTCCAATAACAATAATTAAATTATCTTTATGAAAATTATTAGATTTTATTTTTTTTAATAAAATATTTTTTATACTTAATGATTTTTTATTTTTATCTGAAATAATCTGAAGCTTGCTCATTTAGTGGTGCCCTCGGCCAGACTCGAACTGGCACTCCGCAAGCGGCAAGGATTTTAAGTCCTTTGTGTCTACCAATTTCACCACGAGGGCATTTGCGAACATCATTGTTATATCTTCAATTATTTATAACTCAACTATATTAAATTGTACTGGTAATCTCTAGCCTCTAATACCTCATTTGGTAATTTCAGCTGAACATCTTCAATTTTAATTATTTCGTCCTTTTTAATATCCTTTTTCAATATTGCATTATCAGTTAGACCTAATGGCAATATCATTTCACTTTTAGATTTGAGAGAAGTAATTAATTTGCCTCTTGCACAAAATCCTCCCTCTCCATCAAGTTTTTCTCCAACTTTCAAATTTTTTTTAGCTACACTTCCTACCTCTGCATTATAATTTTTTGTATATCCTGTTGCTCGATTATCAAGCGCTATAGAATATATAGACTGTGCAAGTTCTAAGCCAATATAGTGATAAGGCCTCCATATTGCTGAATAGTTCCCTGTTGAGTCAGTTACCATTCCATAATCTTTAAAACAATTTTTGACATATTCATTTTGAGCTTTAATGACAATGTATACGCCCCATCTTAAATCATTAGGAATATCTTTTTTATCTAAATCAATACTTGATATAACTTCTACTTGACCGTCAAAATCAATTAACCCTCCATCAGTTTTTGGTATTAATTTTTTTGCAATATCATAAACACCAACTGGAGGAAAAGTTAATCCATTTGAGGGACATTTAAGATTTGCAGCATTGCTTACTGCACACATTTCAATTGCTGATTTATCACCACACAAAAAACTGTTAAACATTTTAGGATTCATTCCAGATTCATTTTCAGCTCTTTCTTTAGTTAAACCATAATGACCCCAAACTGTATCAGGTGTTGAGTATTCAAAGGTTGGGTGATACTTGGTTCCCTTTCCTGCACAGATTACGTCAAAACCATTAAGTCTTGCCCATTCAATTTGCTCTAAAATTAATGAAGGCTGGTCTCCGTAAGCCATAGAACAAATAACTCCATTCTCTTTAGCTAAATCTGATAAATATTTTCCACATGTAATATCGGCCTCTACATTAACTAGGATTAAATGTTTTTTACTTTTTAAAATTTTTGCCGCATGAACTGTGCCTACAATAGGATTTCCTGTTGCTTCAATAAAGATTTCAATATTTCTATCAATAATTTGATCAAGAGAATTAGAGAAATTTATTCTAGATATTTCTCCTTCATTTATTCCACTTTTAAAGCAATTTTTTTTTGCTTGATCAATATTTAGATCAACAATGCTATCAATCTCTATTTTATTTAAATGAGAATATTGAGACAGAAACATACTTACAAATTTCCCACATCCAATAAAAGCTACTCTTATTGGGTCTTTTCGTTCCTCTAATTTTGTATGTAAAAACATATCAATTAATACTGTAATGCCTTTATAAGAAATTTTTTATCAAGTTTGCAATCTCTATAACCTCTTTTAACTACATTAAGGTATCTTTCTGTTGGAAACTTAAATGAAGATTTTTTTACCATAGTATAGGTCATGACTTTTTTTCCATAGTAAAAAAAATAATGTTTTTTATAAAGAATTGGAAAGTCTTCATAAACATCTAATTTTTTTTCATCACTTTTTGAAATTTCAAATAATCCACCTGGTACGATAGAATTTTTTTTTGGCTCAATGTCTGCTGCTCTGTATTTGCTTCTAAATGTTAATTTAAAATCTTTTAAATTTATTTTTTTTAAAAAAACACTGTCTTTGCATCTTCGTTTCATTTGAAAATGGTGAAGATTACTACCATAAGCAAAATACAACATTAGCGCTCAACTACCTCAATTTTTTTTTCATTTACGAATTTTAAAATCTGCGAATTACAATCATCAATTTTATTTTGATCTTCAGATCTAATGACTATCGACACCCCTAATTTTCCAGCGTGAAAAAAAGGATAGCTTCCAATTTCAACATCTAAATTGTCATTTTGCACTTTTGTTAGTGAATTCGCTATTTCACTTTCAACAGTTCTTAAGCTTATAGTTAAACTTTTAATTGGTTCACCGCCAACTATATTATTTGTTAATCCACCTAACATTGATTTTAATATCGAAGGAACTCCTGGAAGAGAGTAAACATTTTCAACATTAAATCCTGGAGCACCACTTGTAGGGTTTAAAATTAAATTTGCATTTTCAGGCATCCAAGCCATTTTTTGTCTTCCTTCGTTAAATTCTCCAGGTTGATAATAGGCCTCTAATATTTTGAAAGCTTCTTTGTGAACTTCATATTTTAAACCAAATGCTTTTGAAACTGATTGAGCAGTTATATCGTCGTGGGTTGGCCCAATACCTCCAGTTGTAAAAACATAATCGTATTTAGATCTCAGAAAATTTAATGTTTCAACTATGGTGTTTTCTACATCTGGTATTACCCTAACTTCTTCAACTTTAACTCCAATAGAATTAAGCCAAGTCGCTAATGTTGAAGTGTTAGTATCTTGTGTTCTTCCAGATAAAATCTCGTTTCCAATTATTAAAATTGATGCATTAAATTTTGCTTTTTTGTCCATATGAAATATATAATTTAGTAATGGAATTTACCAAGTCTTTAGTAAAAGGCAAACTAATCAAACGTTACAAAAGGTTTTTTACTGACATAAAAATTGGTAAAGAAGTTGTAACAGCTCATTGTCCTAACACTGGTTCTATGAAAGGTTTATTAGAAGAAGGTAACGATGTTTATTTGTTACCAAATAATGATCCTAAAAGAAAACTAAAATTTGGACTTGAAATAATTAAATCAAGAAAAAATCTAGTTGGTGTGAACACTCATATGGCTAACAAGATTGTTCATCATGGTATTAAAAATAATCTAATTAAAGAATTAAAAAATAACGATACAATTAAGCCAGAAGTCTTCTTTAATAAGGAGACTAGATTTGATTTTTTATTAGAAAAGAACAATCAAAAAAGCTTTATTGAAGTCAAAAATGTTACCTTATTTAGAAATAAAGAAACCGCTGAGTTTCCAGATGCTGTTACGTCAAGAGGAACTAAGCATTTATTAACTCTTATTGATGCCATAAATAAAGGCTATACTTGTTATCTTTTGTTTTTAGTTCAAATTCAAAATATGAAATATTTTAAAATAGCTAAAGATATAGACGAAGAATATTATAAAAATTATTTAAAAGCTAAAAAAGCTGGAGTAAATTTTTTAGCATATAGATGTGATGTAAGTTCAAAAAAAATTTTTATAGATAAAAAACTTAAAATTTTAGATGAGTGAATATAAAGAAAAATTTGAAAAAATGAGAGTTGCTGGAAAATTAGCAGCAAGAACTCTTGATATGTTAACTGAAAACATTAAGGAAGGTGTCTCAACAGATTATATAGATAAATTAGGGTATGAATTTATAAGAGATAATGGAGGTCACTCTGCTCCACTCTACTATAGAGGTTTTACAAAATCTTTATGCACTTCATTAAATCATGTTGTGTGTCACGGAATTCCTTCAGATAGAATATTAAGAGATGGTGATGCAGTTAATGTTGATGTTACTGCAATTGTAGACGAACACTATGGTGATACCAGTAGAATGTTTTGTATTGGTAAAACACCAATTAAATTAAATAATCTTATTGATGCTACTTACGAGTCAATGATAAGAGCAATTAGGATTTTGAAACCAGGAATTAAATTAGGTGATATTGGTTACGAAATTCAATCATTTGTTGAAGAAAAAGGATACTCAGTTGTTAGAGATTTTTGTGGTCACGGTATAAGTACAACGTTTCATGAACCACCAAACATTTTACATTATGGAAGTAAAAACACAGGTCTAGAATTAAAACCTGGAATGACTTTTACAATAGAGCCTATGATAAATTCAGGTAAATATGAGGTTAAAATGTTAAATGATGGTTGGACTGCGGTTACAAAAGATAAATCTTTATCTGCTCAATTTGAACATACGTTAGGAATTACTGAAAATGGTTATGAAATCTTTACAGAATCTGCTAAAGGTTATTCAAAGCCTCCATACTTATAATTAATGATTAAAAGATATTCTCGAAAAGAACTAACTGATATTTGGTCAGAAGAAAATAAATACAAAATTTGGTTAGATGTAGAAGTTGCAGCTGCTGAGGCTATGGAAAAACTTGGTCAAATACCAAGAGGAGTAGCTTCAATTGTTAGAAAAAAAGCAGTTATCAATGTAAATAGAATACATAAAATTGAGTCTGAAGTTAAACATGATGTTATAGCTTTTCTTACCTCTGTTACAGAAAAAGCAGGAATTAAAGCAAGATATTTGCATCAAGGCATGACATCATCAGATGTACTTGATACAAGTTTTAACATTCAATTAGTTCAATCTGGAAAAATAATCCTAAAAGATATTGATCAGATTTTAAAAGTACTGAAGAAGCAGGCAAATAAATACAAAATGACACCATGTATGGGCAGAAGTCATGGAATTCATGCTGAACCAGTTACATTTGGATTAAAATTAGCATCATTTTATGAGGAATTTAAAAGAAACAGAAAAAGGCTTAAAGATGCAATAGATGAAGTATCCACGTGCGCAATATCAGGTGCTGTTGGAACTTTTGCAAATATAAGTCCAAATGTAGAAAAACATGTTGCCAAAAAATTAGGTTTAAAAGTTGAGCCAATATCAACTCAAGTTATACCAAGAGACAGACACGCTTTTTATTTTTCAGTTTTAGGTATTATTGCAGGTTCAATTGAGAGAGTTGCAGTTGAGATAAGACATTTACAAAGAACAGAGGTTTATGAATTACAAGAATATTTCTCAAAAAATCAAAAAGGTTCCTCAGCTATGCCTCATAAAAAAAATCCAATATTAAGTGAAAACTTAACTGGGCTTTCTAGAATGGTTAGAAGTGCTGTAATTCCTGCATTAGAAAATATAGCGCTATGGCATGAAAGAGACATATCTCATTCGAGTGTTGAGAGAAATATTGGCCCTGATGCAAATATTACAACAGACTTTGCATTAGTAAGACTAACAAATATTTTAGATAACATGATTGTGTACCCTAAAAAAATGATGGAAAATTTAAATATAACAAAAGGACTAATTTTCTCTCAAGAAGTCATGCTTGAATTAACTAAATCTGGTTTAAGTAGAGAGAAATCGTACAGAATGGTTCAATCATATGCAAAAAAATGTTTTGCAGAAAATCTAAACTTATTTGATGTGATCTCTAATGATAAGTTTATTATGAGTAAAATTACAATAAAAAGACTAAAATCAATATTTAGTTACGCAAAACACTTTAAAAATGTGAATTTGATCTTTAGAAGAGTTTTTAAATAATGAAAAAGGGAAAAAAACTATACGAAGGTAAAGCAAAAATCATTTATGCAACTAATGATAAAAATTTAGTCATTCAGTATTTTAAAGATGATGCAACCGCATTTAACAATCAAAAAAAATCTACTATTGAAGGAAAAGGTGTTTTAAATAATAGAATTTCAGAACACATCCTCTCCAACCTTTCTCAAATTGGAATTAAAAATCATTTGGTTAAAAGACTTAATATGAGAGAACAGGTTATTAAGTTAGTTGAAATTATTCCGATTGAATTTATTGTAAGAAATGTTGCAACTGGATCTATTACCAAAAGATTGGGAATTGAAGATGGTACAGTTTTAAAAGAACCCCTAATTGAGTATTGCTTAAAGGATGACAAATTAGGTGATCCATTAATTGCTGAGGAGCATATTTTAGCTTTTGATTGGGCTTCAAAAAAAGAAATTGAAAAAGTTAAAAAGATGATTTTGAGAATTAATGACTTTATGATTGGTATGTTCAGAGGCGTCGGCATAAAACTCATTGATTTTAAATTAGAATTTGGAAGACTAAAGGTTGACGGTAAAGATGAAGTGATATTGGCTGATGAAATTAGCCCTGATACTTGTAGACTTTGGGACAGCATAACAGACAAAAAACTAGATAAAGACAGATTTAGAAAAAATTTAGGTGATCTTATTCCAGCGTATACAGAAGTTGCAAAAAGATTGGGTATTTTGCATGAACAATCAAATGTGAGTGCTGTGAATGTTACAAAATTATCTTCTGTTAAAAGAAAGAAAAAATGAAAATCTCAGTAATCATTACCTTAAAAAAAGATGTTTTAGATCCTCAAGGTAAGGTTATTCACCAAACTTTAGATGGAATGGGCTTTAATGACATTAATGAAGTAAGACAGGGTAAGTATTTTGAAATCGATATTAAAGAAAGTGATCCAAAAAAAGCTAAAGATAAAGTTGAAGAAATGTGCAAAAAACTTTTAGCTAATCTTGTTATTGAAAATTATAAAATTATTGATGCACAATAATTAATGAAATCATCCGTCATCACATTTCCAGGATCAAATTGTGATAGAGACATGGATGTGGCTCTTAAAAAATTTGGGTTTAAAAATAAGATGGTTTGGCATGATGATGTTGAATTACCTAAAAGTGATTTAGTCGTATTACCAGGTGGGTTTTCATATGGTGATTATTTAAGATGTGGAAGTATGGCCTCTAAATCTAAAATAATGAAATCTGTGATTAACTTTGCAAATTCTGGGGGGATGGTGATGGGGATTTGTAATGGTTTTCAAATTTTAGTTGAAACAGGTTTGGTTCCAGGTGTTTTATTAAGAAATAAATACTTAGAATTTATTTGTAAAAATGTGTTTGTTAAAATTAATAATAAACAAAATACTTACTTTAAAAATATTGATAATGAAGTTTTAGAGTTTCACATTGCTCATAACGAAGGAAACTATTTTTGTACTAAAGAACAATTAAAAGAAATTGAAGATAATGAGCAAATTGCAATTAATTACTGTGATAAAGAGGGTAAAACTGAAGAACAGTTTAATCCTAATGGATCTATTAAAAATATTGCAGGAATTTTTAATAAAGAAAAAAATGTTTTAGGAATGATGCCCCACCCTGAAAGAATGATTGATCCTTCTCTATCGGGTGAAGATGGTTCTCTTTTTTTTAATAATTTAATCAATAATTTAAAATGATCGTAAATGAACAAGTAGCCATAGATCATGGTCTTAAAAAAGACGAGTATGCTAAAATTTGTGAGCTATTAGATAGAACTCCAAATATTACAGAACTTGGAATCTTTTCTGCAATGTGGAATGAACATTGTTCATATAAATCATCAAGACTTCACTTAAAAACACTCCCAACTAAAGGAAAACAAGTTATCCAAGGTCCAGGAGAGAACGCTGGTGTAGTTGATATTGGGGATAACGATGCAATTGTATTCAAAATTGAAAGTCATAACCACCCTTCATTTATTGAACCCTACCAAGGGGCCGCAACTGGTGTTGGTGGTATTATGAGAGATGTCTTTACAATGGGAGCTCGCCCTATTGCTAACTTAAACTCAATTCATTTTGGATCACCTCAACACAAAAAAACAAAAAATCTATTAAGAGGTGTTGTTCACGGTATTGGTGGTTATGGAAATTGTATGGGTGTTCCAACAGTTGCAGGGCAAACAAACTTTGATAGTTCATATAATGGTAACATTTTAGTCAATGCTATGACTTTAGGTTTGGTTAAAAAAGATAAGATTTTCTATTCAAAAGCAGCAGGTCTAAATAAACCAGTAATTTATGTTGGTTCAAAGACAGGCCGTGATGGAATTCATGGTGCAAGTATGGCGTCAGCTAGTTTTGATGAAAAAATTGAAGAAAAAAAACCAACAGTTCAAGTTGGCGATCCATTTACTGAAAAACTTTTGCTTGAAGCATGTTTAGAGTTAATGGCAGGAGATTCAATTATAGCAATTCAAGATATGGGTGCAGCAGGATTAACGTCATCTAGTATTGAAATGGCATCAAAAGGAAATCTTGGAATTGAAATTAATCTAAATAAAGTTCCATGCAGGGAAACAAATATGACCCCTTATGAAATCATGCTCTCTGAAAGCCAAGAAAGAATGTTAATTGTTCTTGAAAACGGTAAAGAAGAAAAAGCTAAAAAGATATTTGATAAATGGAATTTAGATTTTGCAGTAATTGGCAAAACAACTAATTCTAAAAAAATTGAATTATTTTTTGATAATGAGCAAGTGGCAGATATTCCAGTTAATACATTAGTTGAAAATTCACCTATGTACGACCGTAAATGGAAGAAAGCAAAACTTCCTAAAAAAAATAAAATTAAAAAAGAAGAACTTAAAAATTTAAAAATTATAGATGTTTTAAAGAAAGTTTTATCTCATCCAAATGTGTGTAGTAAAGAATGGATCTGGCAACAATATGATCATACCGTTATGGGTGACACTATTCAAAAACCTGGGGGTGACTCAGGGGTTGTTCGTGTTCACGGAACCAATAAAGCAGTTGCAGCATCAGTTGATAGTTCTGCAGTTTATTGTTGGGCGCATCCATTAACTGGTGGAAAACAAGTAGTTTGTGAAAGTTTTAGAAATTTAATTGCTGTTGGAGCAAAACCAGTTGCTATTACTAATTGTTTAAACTTTGGTAGCCCCGAAAATGAAGAAAACATGGGTGAATTTGTTGAATGTGTTCAAGGCATTGGCGAAGCTGCTAGATATTTAAAATTCCCAGTAGTTTCAGGTAATGTTTCTTTTTACAATCAAACTAAAGATAAAGGTATAAAGCCCACTCCTGCTATAGGAGGTGTTGGTTTAATTAATGACTATAATAAAATGATCACTATGGATTTTAAAGAGATTGATAATGTGGTTTTAGTCATTGGAAAAACTGAAGGACATTTAGATCAAACTTTATTTGCAAGAAACATTTTAAATGAAAAAAATGGTCCTCCTCCTGAAATAAATTTATTTAATGAAAAAAATAATGGAGAAACTTTACTTAAACTTATCGAAAATAATCTTATCAAAAGTGCTCATGATGTTTCTTTAGGGGGAATTATTACTGCAGTAGCTAAGATGTGTATCAAAGGTAAAAAAGGAGTAAATTTAAAAAAACCAAAATATTTAATTAATGAAATGGAGTATTTCTTTGGTGAAGATCAAGGACGTTACATTGTTGAGGTTGGTAAAAAAGATTTAAAAAAAGTCACAGATATATTGAATAAAAATGCAGTTCATTTTGATGAACTTGGTAAAGTCAATGAAAATGAGCTATATATTGATGATAAGACAAAAGTTACAATTGACGAACTAACAAGTTCAAATAAAAAGTGGCTATCAAATTATATGAATAACTAATGGCAATGAATCTAAAAGAAATTGAGAGTTTAATTAAAGAGGCAATGCCTGATGCAATTGTTGAAATCCAGGATTTAGCAGGCGATGGAAATCATTATTCAGCGACTGTAACTTCTTCTCAGTTTTCAGGAAAAAGTAAAATTGAGCAACATAAAATGGTATATAATTCTCTAAAAGGACGAATGGGAAATGAATTACATGCCCTAGCAATTAAAACAAAGGAGCAATAATGGACGATAATACAAAAAGTTTAATTCAAAATCATATTGACAATAATGAAGTGTGTTTGTTTATGAAAGGAACACCAGATGCTCCTCAATGTGGTTTCTCAATGGCTGTTTCAAATATGCTTAAGATTCTTGAAGTAAATTTTAAAGGCGTGAATGTTTTAGAAGATCAAAACATCAGAGAAGGCATTAAAGTTTACAGTGATTGGCCAACAATTCCTCAATTGTATATTAAAAAAGAATTTGTTGGTGGATGCGATATCGTAAAAGAAATGTACGAAAACGGAGAACTAAAAAAAATTCTTGAAAATAAAGGTATTAATTTTAAAAATTAAATTTAGAAATTTTTTTAAATTAAAAAATTATCTAGAGTAATATTCAATTACAAGATTAGGTTCCATAATTACTGGATAAGGAACTTCTTCAAACTTAGGAGTTCTTACAAATTTAACTTTTTTGTTTTTCTCATCCATTTGAATATATTCTGGAGCTTCTCTTTCTTTGTTAGCTAAAGCGATATCAATTATTGCTAATTGCTTGGATTTGTCTCTAATTTCAATTGTATCCTCTTCTTTAACTAAGTAACTTCCAATGTTAACTTTTTTACCATTCACTCTTACGTGACCATGGTTAATTAATTGTCTAGCTGAAAAAATAGTTGTTGCAAATTTTGCTCTGTAAATTACTGCATCTAATCTTCTCTCTAAAAGACCAATTAAATTTTCACTCGTGTCACCCTTAAGCATAGCTGCCTTTTTATAAATATTTCTAAATTGTCTTTCGTTAATATTACCGTAGTAAGCTTTTAGTTTTTGTTTAGCTTGCAACTGAATTCCATAATCAGAAGGTTTAGATGTTTTTGTTTGACCGTGCTGACCAGGTCCATAAGCTCTAGTATTAAAAGGACTTTTTGGTCTACCCCATAGGTTAACCTTTAATCTTCTGTCTATTTTATGTTTAGAGTTTAATCTTTTTGTCATTTAATAGTGGGCTTTATAAACTTACTCTTACTTTTGTCAATCAACGTTTTTTGCCTAAACTTGCAAATACACCAGATAAAATACGCGTTTCTTTAGTTGATAAATCCATCCGGTAAAAGATATTTCTTAAATTTTCTAACATTATTGGCTTCTTCTCTTTTGATTTGAAGAAATTAATCTCTTCTAAATTCTGGATACATAAATTAGCCATGGCGATAATATCTTTTTTAGAGGCAGATTTTACTTTATTTGATTTATTAAATGCGGATACCTTTGAACTGATGATGCTTGATACATATTGAGCAATGATTATTAAACTATGAGATAGGTTTAACGACTTAAAATCAGGATTTGTTGGAATTTGAAGGGTGTAATTGGCATAACTAATTTCATTATTAGATAAACCTGATGCTTCTGATCCAAACAAAAAGGAGACTTTTTTTTTATAATTAATTTTTTTTAAATCTTCTAATTGAATGTGCTTTATATTTTTATTTCTAAATCTCGCAGATGTTGCAATAACAATATCAATATTCTTTAAAGACTTTTCTAAATTTTCATAACTCTTTGCTTTGTTAATAATATTTTTAGCGCCAACTGATGTTGCTAAAATTTTATCGTTAGGAAATATTGGTTTAGGATCTACTACAACCAATTTCTGAAAATTAAAATTTTTTATTCCTCTTGCGCAAGCTCCAATATTTTCTGAAAGCTGAGGTTTGTGTAAAATGAAAGAAATATTGTTAACAGACATTAATCAATGCCATGATTTCTGTTATAGCTAGAAGTAACAGAAGGTTTGATATTGTTTAAATATTTAGGATCTACTGACCAAATAGAAACTTTTAAAGGATAACATTTTGCAACATCAGAGGAATGTTCAGATCCACAATCCCCTCCTGGACAAGCAGAAAGAGCTCCTAAAATATCTGTTTCAGCAAAAAACTCTAGATAATCACCTGGTCTAACTGGACTAGCTTTCATAAAGTATTGTTTAGTATCATTAGTGAAACCAGTAAGCATAAATACATTTAATACATCATGAACTATTTTTTCAGCATGATCTAATTGAACATTTTTTTCTTTAACTAGTGCTCTTGTTAGATTTGAATGACAACAATAGTGGTAAACATTATCGCTTAAAAGCTTTGAAGTATAAGGATCACATCTAGTACCAATTACATCATGGACAGAGCCACCATCTTTATCATAATCATACCAGTCCAAAGTATCCCAAGTTATTGTCGCTAAAGATCTAAGGTATGGAAAGCTACTAAACATTTTATCTCCAACAGAAAGATGTGTCCCATATAAAGCCCTTGTTTTTCCTGAATAAAATTTTTCCTCTAAATTATTTAAATTAAATAAATTTAAATCACCTACTTGTGGACCATCTACACTTTCAATTCTAAAAAACTCACCAAATTTTACCTCGAACGTTTTTGCATCCCTTGGAGGAATAATTATTTCATCTTTTTTAACCAAATGCTCTCTTGCTGAATGTAGAGTGCTTAAATTTTTATCTTCAATAGTGGTATTTGGATAACAAACTATAGGCTTTGCCCCTATTCTACTATCGATATCTGTAGGTTTTTCTGAAAATTTTTTAATTTTCATTTTTATAAACTTCCAGGCGCTTTATCCTTAAATAATTTATAATCTAAACTATCCACTAAAGCTTTAAATGAAGCATCAATGATATTAGGTGATACTCCAATTGTGAACCAGTTCACTCCTTTTGCATCTGTGCTTTCAATACTAACTCTTGTAACTGCTTCTGTACCTGTATTTAAAATTCTAACTTTATAGTCAACAAGTCTTAAATCTTTCAAATACTCAGAATATTTTGCAAGCTTATTTACATTCTTTCTAATTGCATTATCTAAAGCATTAACAGGTCCGTTTCCTTGTCCTTCGCATAAAATTTTGTCTCCATCTACCTCCAATTGAGCTTTAGCATATGATATAATCTCTCCAGTTTTATCTTTCTTTACAGAAACATCGTATTCATTGATTGATATATATCTTGGTATTTCGCCCATTAGTCTTCTAGCTAATAATTCAAAAGAAGCGTCAGCTCCATCGTAACTATAACCAATGAACTCTCTATCTTTAACTTCATCTAAGAGTTTTTTAATTTTTGGGTCACTTTTTTCAACGTTAATTCCAATTGAATTTAATCTAGACATTATGTTTGATTGTCCTGATTGATCTGAAACCACAATATTTCTAGAATTTCCAACCTCTTCAGGATCAATGTGCTCATAAGTTTTAGGGTCTTTTTGAACAGCAGATACATGCATACCACCTTTATGTGAGAAAGCTGAGGCACCAACATAAGGCAAATGTTTATTAGGTTTTCTATTTAATATTTCATCTAGTAATCTTGAGCATTGAGTTAATTTTTTCAAATTTTCTCGATTAATACTAAGTTCAAATTTGTCTGAAAAATCTTTCTTTAAAAAAAATGAAGGTATCAAAGACATTAAATTTGCATTACCACATCTTTCTCCTAATCCATTTATAGTTCCTTGAACTTGTCTTACTCCTGCTTGAACTGCTGCAAGACTATTAGCAACAGCGTTTTCAGTATCATTATGAGCGTGTATTCCTAAATTTTCTCCTGGAATATGTTTGCTTACTTCAGTTACAATTTTAGAAATTTCATGTGGAAGTGTTCCACCGTTAGTATCACACAACACAATCCATCTAGCTCCATTACCATACGCAGCTTTCAAACAAGACAAAGCGTATTCTGGATTAGATTTATATCCGTCAAAGAAATGCTCAGCATCAAACATGAATTCTTTACCTGATTTAACAATATGCTTGGTACTTTCGCTTATGTTGGTTAAATTTTGTTCGTTAGTAATTCCTAAGGCAACTTTAACTTGGAAATCCCATGATTTTCCAAATAAACAAACAGATTTGCTTTTTGAATTAATTAATGATGATAACATTGGATCATTTTCAGCACTATGCTCTGATTTTTTTGTCATGCCAAATGCGGTTAATTTAGCTGATTTAAAATTATGATCTTTGTTAAAAAATTCTGTATCTGTTGGATTAGCGCCTGGCCAACCTCCTTCTATATAATCAACCCCCAACATATCTAATTCTGATGAAATTTTCTCTTTATCATCGATGGAAAAATCAACACCTTGTGTCTGTGCTCCATCACGTAATGTTGTATCAAAAATATAAAGTTGTTCTTTACTCATTTAAATTTCCAAGTCGTTTTACCATCTTTATCTTCTATTAAAACACCTTTGTCTAAAAGCTCATTTCTAATTTTGTCAGCCTCTTCGTAATTTTTGTTCTCTCTAGCTATGTTTCTTTCATCAATTTTCTTCAATATTTCCTCTTCTGAAATAGATGCTTTGCTCATTTTAAAGCTTAACCACTCATCTTTATTTTGGTTTAAAAGTCCTACAAACTGACAAGCAGAAACAAATAAAGTTTTGTCATTTTCATTACCTTTTTGAGCCTTTTCATATAACTGGTGCAAATTAGCTATATAACCTGGCGTATTTAAATCATCATAAAGTGGTTTAAGAACTTCATGAGAAATATTTTCAATATCATTATTATCTACATAAACATTGTACCATTTGTTAATTGTATTTTGGCAATCTTCTAAAAGTTTATCATTCCAATCTAATGGTTGTTTGTAATGAGCACTCATTAAAGCTAATCTTAAAACCTGGCCACTAATCTTGTTTCTAAAATCTTTTATTTTTAAAATGTTACCTTGTGATTTGGCCATCTTTTCATTGGACATAGTAATAAAAGCATTATGTAGCCAAAAATTAGCAAATACCTTTGTGTCATTAGCACATCTCGATTGAGCTATTTCATTTTCATGATGTGGAAATATTAAATCAATACCTCCTCCATGAACATCAAACTCATCTCCTAAAAATTTTTTTGACATCGCAGAGCACTCTAAATGCCATCCAGGTCGACCTTTTCCCCATGGAGACTGCCAAGAAGGTTCATCACTTGTCGATGGTTTCCATAGAACAAAATCTTCTGAGTTTTTTTTATTTTCACTGACTTCAATTCTAGATCCAGCAATTAAATCTTCTAATTTCTTATTTGAGAGTTGGCCATAATCCTTAAACTTTTTTACTTCAAAATAAACATGGTTGTTATTTTCATAAGCAAAACCTTTTTTAATTAATTCAGAAATCATATCAATCATCAAATCAATATTTTCAGTTGCTTTAGGTTGATGAGTTGGTGTTTCACAATTTAAATAATTACAATCTTCACCAAAACTTTCTGTAACTTTATTTGTTAATTCTGAAATTGAAATATTATTTTCTTTTGAAGATTTAATAATTTTGTCATCTACATCTGTAATATTTCTAACGTAAGTAACTTTTGAATATTTTTTCTTAAAAATTTTATAAAGGATATCAAAAACAACTATTGGTCTTGCATTTCCAATATGAGGATCGTCATAAACTGTAGGTCCACAAACATACATTCTTATATTTTGTTCATCTATTGGAACAAATTTTTCTTTTTTGTTTGTAAGATTATTTGTTAAAAAAATATCATTACTCATAATTTTAGAAATATACTTAAATTACAGATTTGTGAATCTATTTGATTAATTTGGAATTTTGCATACTGGAATAGGCTCCATTTTATGCAAATTTTGTTTTCTAATAGTTTCGTATTTTGCTCTATTGGAAGATTTAGGATTATCCATAGCTTCCTCAAGTTCTTCATATTTTAACCCAAGCTGACCTTCATCTGTTCTACCGTCATCCCACAGTCCATCAGTGGGTGCTGCTTCAATAATTTCTTTTAAAATACCAAGTTCTTTGCCAAGTTCCCAAATTTGAGTTTTATTACAATCCGCTATAGGAGAAATATCCACTCCGCCGTCTCCATATTTTGTATAAAATCCAACACCAAAGTCTTCTACTTTATTTCCTGTCCCAACTACTATTCCTTTATTAGCTGCAGCTACTTGGTAAAGTGTAGTCATTCTTAATCTTGCTCTAGAATTTGCCATTCCATGCTCATTATCAAATTTTGATAAACTTGAACTAAAAGCTAAAAACAATTCATCTAAGTTAATTGTATGCGCTTCAACATTTCTAAAATTATTTACTAACCATTCCTGATGTTTTAAACTTAGATCATGTTGATGTGATTTTTGTTTAATTGGCATCGACAAAACAATTGTTTTCAAGCCTGTCATTGCGCTTAAGGTGCTTGAAACAGATGAATCAATACCTCCAGATATTCCTATTACAAGGGACTCAGCCTTAGAAGGCATATTCTCCACATAGTTCTTAATCCAATCTGATATAAACTTTGCTTTTTCTGAGGCGTTCATAATTATAAATTATTTAATTATTAAGATTTTACAATGTCTTAAGATGCCGCTCTGTCTGCATTTTTAGAATACGAGCTATTCTTTTTAATCTCATCAGAAATCATAAAGGCTAATTCTAAAGCTTGGTTGGCATTCAATCTTGGATCACAATGAGTGTGGTATCTTGAAGAAAGATCCTTTTCAGAAATTTTTTGTGCACCACCAATACATTCTGTTACATCTTGACCCGTAAGCTCAATATGAAGACCTCCTGCATAACTTCCTTCACTTTGGTGACATGCAAAAACATTTTTTACTTCATTTAGTACACTATTGAATGGTCTAGTTTTGAAACCTGTTGCAGCTTTTATTGTATTTCCATGACATGGGTCACAAGACCAAATTACATTTAATCCTTCTTTTTTAATTGCTCTGATTAATTTTGGTAAAAATTTTGAAACATTATCTGCTCCAAATCTTGAAATTAAAGTTATTTTGCCTTTTTCATTTTTTGGATTAATTCGATTGCAAAGGTTTATCAAATCATCTGCTTTTAAAGTTGGACCACATTTAATTCCTATAGGATTTTCTATACCTCTACAGAATTCAACATGACCACCATCAAGTTGTCTTGTTCTATCACCAATCCATACAAAGTGTGCAGAAGTGTCATGATTTTCTCCAGTTAATGAATCTGTTCTGGTCATAGTTTCTTCAAATGGTAATAACAAAGCTTCATGTGAGGTCCAAAAATTAACTGTTTTTAATCTTCTGTTAAAATCTGAATTAATCCCACATGCATCCATAAATGCTAATGCATTAGCAATATTATCTTCTAACTCTTTAAATCTTTTTAATTCTGGTGAATTTTTAATAAATCCAAGGTTCCAATTATGAACATTTTTAAGGTCCGCAAAACCACCATGGCAAAAAGCTCTAATTAAATTTAATGTAGCAGCTGATTGAGAATAAGCTTTAAATAATCTCTTTGGATCTGGAACTCTTGCTTTGTCTGTAAATTCCATTCCATTAATATTGTCTCCTAAATAACTTGGTAACTCAACACCATCTTTATTTTCTGTTGGAGCACTTCTTGGTTTAGAAAATTGACCAGCAATTCTTCCAACTTTTACAACCGGTAATGATGCTGAATAAGTTAAAACCAATGACATTTGCAACATTAGTTTGAAAGTATCTCTAATATTGTCAGGATTAAACTCAGCAAAACTTTCAGCGCAATCACCGCCTTGAAGTAAAAAAGCTTTACCATCAACAATATCAGCTAATTGACTTTTTAAATGTCTTGTTTCTCCTGCAAAAACTAAAGGTGGGAAAGTTCCAATTTTTTCCAAAACCTTATCCAATTCTTTTTTATCTGGATATTCTGGTATGTGTTTAACTGGATATTTTCTCCAACTATTTTTTTTCCAATTTTTCATATTCAACCTAGAGGTGTTTTAACAGAGTTTAGACTTTATTCAACTGTGACTGATTTAGCTAAATTCCTTGGCTTATCTATATCATAACCCATTTTTAAAGCAGAATAATAAGCAAGTTTTTGAAGTGGAATTGTTAATAGAAATGGTAACAAATCATCATTTGTATTTTCAACTTCAATAGTTTCCCAAATATTCTCTGAAACAATTTCATCTTTGCTTTTATTTGTAATTAAAAGAACTTTGGCTCCTCTTGCTATTACTTCCTGCATATTAGAAATTGTTTTTTTATAATAACTGTCTCTAGGTGCCAAAACTACTACTGGCATTCCTTCCTCTATTAAAGCAAGTGGTCCATGTTTCATTTCACCTGCTGGATAACCCTCTGCATGAACATAAGATAATTCTTTTAATTTTAATGCTCCTTCCAAAGCTATTGGGAAAGAGAAACCTCTTCCAAGAAACATAGATCCTTTAGCTTCAGTGAATGTTGAAGAGATGGCTTGAATATCGTTGTCTATCAATAAAGTTTTTTCTATCAAATTTGGTAAATTTTTTAGATCTTTAATTTTTTCTTGGTAATCTTTTTTATCGATCTGATTAGATAAAGATCCAATTTTTAAAGCTAAAATATATAAAACAAGTATTTGACCTAAAAAAGCTTTAGTAGAGGCAACACCTATTTCAGGCCCACAATGTATTGGTAATACAAAATTTGAATCTCTTGCAATAGAACTTTCAATTACATTAACTACAGCACATGTTTTCATATTATTTTTGTTACAAAGATCCAAGGCCGCATAAGTATCTGCAGTTTCGCCCGATTGGGAAACAAAAATATATAAACTATCCTTTTTAAATCTATTTTTTCTGTATCTAAACTCAGAAGCTACATCGATATTAACATTTAGTGCTGTTAATTCTTCAAACCAATATTTAGCCATTAAACATGAGTGATAAGCAGTTCCACAACCAATTAAAGTAACTGATTTAATTTCATTGATTTTCCATGGAAAATTGAAAATGTTTATCTCACTATTTACATTATCTAAATATTCTTTAATTCCAGTTTTTACTGTTACAGGCTGCTCCTCTATTTCTTTAGCCATAAAGTGTTTAAAGTCACCTTTGTCATAATTTGACTCGTTAGATGATAATTCTAAAATTTTTTTATTAATTTTTTTACCCTCTTCATTATAAAAATAAACTTGATCTTTTTTAACAATACAAAACTCCCCATCATCAAGATAAGTAATTTTATTTGTCATGGATTTTAAAGCATATGAGTCTGAGCCTAAGTAATTTTCATTAGGTCCATAACCAACTGCTAATGGTGAACCTCTTCTTGCACCTACAATTAAATCTGAAATATCTTTAAAAATTATACCTAATGCAAAACTTCCATGAAGCTGTTTTAAAGTTTTGGTTATAGCCTCTTCCAGTTCCATGGTTTTTAAATTTTCTGTAATTAAATGAACTATGACCTCAGTATCAGTCTGAGATTTAAAAGCATGGCCTTTATTAATTAAGTGTTTTTTTAAAATTGTTGAATTCTCTATTATTCCATTATGGACTACAGATACTTTCTCTGAAGAATGTGGATGAGCATTAATACTATTTGGTACACCGTGAGTAGCCCATCTGACATGACCTATTCCTATATTTCCTTTTAAAGATTTTAGATCAAAGTTTTGTTCTAAATTATCAACTCTTCCCTCAGATTTAACTTCATTAATTTCACCATCAAATAAAGTTGCAACTCCAGCAGAGTCATAACCTCTATATTCAAGTTTTTTTAGAGAATTTATAATATTTGCAGAAACAGATTTATTACTAGATATTCCTATAATTCCACACATAATTTATTTTGTCTTTCTTTTATAATTTTTAATTTCCACTTGTACAGATCTAGTTAACGCTAAAGATTTTTTTTTAACATTCTTTGTTATTACAGATCCTGCACCAACAATACTTTCTTTATCAATTTTTATAGGAGCTACTAGAGATGAATTTGATCCTATGAATACTTTATCTTTAATTATTGTCTTACTTTTTTTTACACCATCATAATTACAGGTAATTGTTCCAGCACCTACATTTACCATCTTACCAATATCACTATCTCCAACATATGATAAATGATTAATTTTTGATTTGTTTCCAACAGTTGATTTTTTAATCTCTACAAAATTACCTACTTTTGAACCTTCTTTAAGAATTGTGTCTGGTCTAATTCTTGCATAAGGACCTATCTCAACTTTATTTTCTACCTTACACGATTCTAGATGTGAAAAAGATTTAATAACAACATTGTTTCCTATTTTAACTTTTGAACCAATTATTACATAAGGTTCAATTGTGACTCCTTTTCCAATCTTGGTATCATTTGAAAAAAAAATAGTTTCTGGACCAATCATTTTTACTCCAGACTTTAAAAATTTATTTCTAAGTTTATTTTGATTATTTTGCTTCTTTGAGTGTTTCATCTGGATTTTCTTTACATTAAGTATATATCTAAATTAATTCACAAATTATTTCTTTAAAATACTTTTGATATGAAACAAAAATTTACAGTATTGTTTGATTTAGATGGAACATTGGTTGATACGGCACCAGATTTAATGCTTGCTCACAATCATGTAATGAAAAAATTTGGGTACCCAACTAAGTCTCTAGATGATTTAAAAAGTTCAGTTGGAAAAGGTGCTGGTGCTATGATTGGTAGATCAATATGGAGCCAAGCAAAAAAAGAATTAACTACTATTAATGAAAAAGTTAAAAGTGATATGACAGATGAGTTCATATCTTATTATGGGAAAAACATCCTAAGAGAAAGTGTTTTAATTAACGGCACAAAAGATTTTTTAAATTGGTGCAAAAATGAAAATATCTCTATGGCTGTATGTACTAACAAAACTGAACATCTTGCTGTTGATCTTTTAAAGAAAATTGGAATTTATGATTATTTTGAATACGTAGCAGGATACAATACTTTTGATTATTGTAAGCCTGATCCAAGACATTTAACTACAGTTATAGAAATTTTAGATGGTGATTTAAAAAAATCTATTATGATTGGAGATAGTGAAACAGATGCTAATTCTGCAAAAGCAGCGGAGATTCCAATGATATTGCTTGAGGATGGATACACTGAAAAAAAAACTGATGAAATACACCATAATCACCTAATAAAAGATTTTGTTGGTATCGAAAAAATCATATCTGAATATCTTTAATATTGATTAATTTATTTTAGCTATTAAAACAAAATTACTTATAAGGAGTTATTTTGTTACTACATACTGTAAAAGTTTTTCCATCTAAAATTCATTTACCTAAGAAAAAACAACTTGCCTGGAAAATTGCAGAAATTGCAAGTGATAATGCTAAACTCAACAATGAAGCAGTTGAAATGGTTATCAATAGAATTATTGATAATGCTTCAGTTGCTATTGCTTCTTTAAATAGGAGACCAGTAGTTTCATCTAGAGAAATGGCCATAAAGCATTCTAGAAAAAATGGAGCAACTCTTTTTGGTGTTAATTCAAAATTAAAATTTGATTGTGAATGGGCAGCTTGGTCAAATGGAACTGCTGTAAGAGAACTTGATTTTCATGATACTTTTTTAGCCGCAGATTACAGTCATCCAGGTGATAACATCCCCCCACTATTAAGTGTAGCCCAACAAAATAAAAAAAGTGGTTTAGATCTATTAAGAGGAATTATTACAGCATATGAAGTTCAGGTGAATTTAGTTAAAGGTATTTGTTTACATAAACATAAAGTAGATCATATTGCACACCTTGGACCAAGTGTTGCTGCTGGTTTAGGATCGATGTTAAAGCTAAACACAGAAACAATTTATCAAGCAGTTCAACAAGCGCTACACACAACTATTTCAACAAGACAATCAAGAAAAGGAGAAATTTCTAGTTGGAAAGCATACGCACCTGCACATGCAGGGAAACTAGCAATAGAAGCTGTAGATAGAGTTATGAGAGGTGAAGGTGCTCCAAGTCCTATTTATGAAGGAGAAGACAGTGTAATAGCAAGAATTCTTGATGGTAAAAAAGCAAAGTATAAGGTTCCATTACCTAAAAAAGGAGAAAGTAAAAAAGCTATATTAGAAACTTATACAAAAGAATATTCTGCAGAGTATCAATCTCAGGCTTTAATAGATCTTGCAAAGAAATTAAAAACTAAAATACCAAATTTAAACCAAATTAAAAAAATAGATATTTATACAAGTCATCATACACATTATGTAATTGGAACAGGTGCAAATGATCCACAAAAAATGGATCCAAATGCAAGTAGAGAAACATTGGATCACTCTATCATGTATATTTTTGCAGTTGCCTTAGAAGATGGGAATTGGCATCATGTAAAATCTTATACAAAATCAAGAGCTAATAGAAAAAGTACTATTAAGATATGGAATTCAATAACAACCTATGAAGATAAAAAATGGACAAAAAAATATCATGATCCAGATCCAAAAAAGAAATCTTTTGGAGCAAAAGTTATTGTTACATTGAACAATAGGAAAAAAATAACTGAAGAACTAGATAGAGCTGATGCTCACCCATATGGGGCAAGACCATTTAAAAGAGAGAATTATATAAATAAGTTTTTAACTCTAACAGATGGTATTTTAGATAAAAAAGAAAGTGATCGTTTTTTAAAAAATGTTCAGAATTTAAGAAACTTAAAAGCTGGTCAATTAGATAAATTAAATATTGAGATTAAAAAAAGTAAGTTAAAAAGAAATTTTAAAAAAGGAATTTTTTAATGCATTTTGTGGAAAAAGAACCAAGTCAAAAAAGAATTGATTTTGACCAAAAACTTAAATCAAATAAAATTCTAAGAGTTCCTGGAGCTTACAATCCTCTAACAGCAAAACTGATTGAAGAAATTGGTTATGATGCAGTTTACGTATCAGGAGGTGTTATGGCTAATGATCTTGGTTTTCCTGATATTGGTTTGACTACACTTCAAGATGTGAGTACCAGATCTTATTTAATTTCTAGGGTAACAAATCTTCCAACAATTGTTGATATAGATACAGGATTTAAATCTTGCAAAGAAACTATAGAAACTTTTGAGGAATTTGGATTAACTGGTGTTCATTTAGAGGACCAAATTGAAAGAAAAAGATGCGGACATCTTGATAATAAAGAGCTTATTTCAACAGAGGCTATGGTTTCAAAAATAAAAGAATGTGTAGCTGCAAAAAAAGATCAAAATTTTAAAATTATAGCTCGATCAGATGCAAAAAGTGTTGAGGGAATAGATAAAATGATTGAAAGATGTAAAGCGTATATTGATGCTGGAGCAGAAATTATTTTTCCTGAAGCGCTTCAAGATGAAAATGATTTTGAAAAAGTAAGAAAAGAACTTTCATGTTATTTGTTGGCTAATATGACTGAATTCGGTAAATCAAAGCTATTTAACTATAAAGAGTTAGAAAACCTTGGTTATAATATTGTAATATACCCAGTAACCACACAAAGATTAGCAATGAAAAACGTTGAAGATGGATTAAGAGACATTTATACAAATGGACATCAAAATAATGTAATAGATAAGATGCAAACGAGAAAAAGATTGTATGAATTGGTAGAATACGAGAAATACAATTCTTTGGATGAAAAAATTTATAATTTTAGTACAGAAGGACATGAATAATGAGTGATGATATTAAAAAAGGTTTGCTTGGAATTGTTGTAGATGAAACTGAAGTTTCAAAAGTTATGCCAGAAATTAACTCTCTAACTTATAGAGGGTATGCGGCTCAGGATTTATGTGAATACTGTAGATTTGAAGAAGTTGCCTATTTAATTTTAAATAAAGACTTACCTAATACTATTCAATTAAGACAATTTGAAAAAGAAGAGAGAAATAATAGAGAGCTTACTAAAAATTTATATGAAATTATAAAACACATGCCAAAAAAATCTCATCCAATGGATGTTGCAAGAACAGCTGTTAGTGTGATGGGATTAGAAGATAAAGAAACATCAAATTCTTCACCAGAAGCTAATATGCGAAAAGCATTAAGAATTTTTGCAAAAACACCTACGGCTCTTGCTGCCTTTTACAGAATTAGAAGAGGTAAAAAAATAATTAAACCTAAAAAAAATTTAACTTTTGCAGAAAACTTTTTCTACATGTGTTTTGGAAAAGTTCCTCAAAAAGAAATTGTTAAAGCATTTGATGTTTCTTTAATCTTGTATGCTGAACATAGTTTTAATGTTTCAACTTTTACTGCTAGAACAATTACAAGTAGTTTATCTGATATTCATGGAGCGATCACAGGTGCAATTGCTAGTTTGAAAGGTCCATTACATGGTGGTGCAAATGAAGAAGTGATGCATATGATGAATAAAATTAAAAAACCTGAGAATGCGTTAAAATGGATTAACAATGCTCTTAAAAATAAAGAAGTAGTTATGGGCTTTGGTCATAGAGTTTATAAATCAGGAGACTCTAGAGTTCCAACCATGAGAAATTATTTTGGTAAAGTTGCTAAACTTAAAAAAGATAAAAAATTTGAAAAAATATACGACATTGTTGAAAAAGTTATGATCAAAAAGAAGAATATCCACCCTAACGTGGACTACCCTACTGGTCCGATGTACCATTTAATGGGATTTGATACTGATTTTTTCACACCCATATTTGTTATTTCAAGAATTACCGGTTGGTCAGCACATATTATGGAACAACATGCTGCCAACAAGCTTATTCGACCACTTGCTAAATATAAAGGTAGCAAGCATCGAAAAGTAATGGAATTAAATTACAGATAATACAATTATATTTATTAGCTAAATGCTTCTGCCCAAGTTCCTTGAGTTGATGCTTTAGAATATTCTGTAGCTCTACCTTCAAAGAAGTTCATGTGCTCTACAGCATTTAACATTGTATCTAACCAAGTTAATGGATTTTTATCAATATCATAGATCGCTTCTAATCCTAATTGATCTAATCTTCTATTTGCAATAAAACGAATATATTTTTTAATATCATCTGCTGTCAAACCTTCCATTGGGCCCATTTGAAAAGCTAAATCTATAAAAGCATCTTCATGCTCAATGATTGTTCTGCATGCTTCATAAATTTCTTTTTTCAATTGTGGTGTCCATGTTTCTGGGTTTTCTTTAATGAAATCTTTAAATAATCTAATCATCGAATTGCAATGCAATGTTTCGTCTCTCACCGACCAAGTAACAATCTGACCCATCCCTTTCATTTTGTTGTGTCTTGGGAAGTTTAACAAAATTGCAAAACTTGCAAATAATTGAAGTCCTTCTGTGAAAGCACTAAATACAGCAATTGTTTTTGCAATATCATGATTTGATTTAACATCAAAACCTTGCATATAATCGTATTTATCTTTCATTTCTTTATATTTCATGAATGCTGAATACTCAGACTCTGGCATACCAATTGTGTCTAATAAATGTGAATAAGCTGCAATGTGAACTGTTTCCATTGAAGCAAAAGAAGACATCATCATTAATACTTCAGTTGGCTTAAATACATTCATGTAATGTCTTATGTAACAGTTGCTCACTTCAACATCTGCTTGTGTAAAAAATCTAAAAATTTGCGTTAAAAGATTTTTTTCTGAAGTTGAAAGATTTTTCTGCCAATCTCTAACATCATCTCCAAGTGGAACTTCTTCGGGCAACCAATGTATTCTTTGTTGTGTTAACCATGCATCATAGCACCATGGATATCTAAAAGGTTTGTAAACTGGATTTGCAACAAGCAATCCATTATTATTTTTTTGTGGTTGAATAATTTCTGACTTAACTTTTTCTGCTACTGACATGATAAACACTCCTCGTACTCTGGTTCGCTATTTTCGGTTGATTTATTTTTATATACATTGGCCATGATGTCTGTTGACTTAGAGTCGTTAACATTCTCAGCTCTTTGAATTGATTTTGATCTACAATAGTAAAGGCTCTTTAAACCTTTCTTCCACGCTTCAAAATGAATTTTATGTAATTCTTTTTTATGAACATCTGCAGGTAAAAATAGATTAACTGATTGAGCTTGCGAAATAAAAGGAGTTCTGTCTCCGCTCAATTCAATTATCCAGCTTTGATTAAGTTCAAATGCAGTTTTGAAAACATCTTTTTCTAAATCACTTAAAAAATCTAAATGAATAACTGAACCTTGGTTAGTAGTAATACTTGACCATGTTTCTTCATCATTTTTACCATGACTTTCAAGTATTTCTTCAAGATATCTGTTTCTCACATTAAACGAACCAGATAAAGTTTTGTGAGTATAGCTGTTTGCTGCAATAGGCTCTACACCTGGGGAAGCTCCTCCACAAATAATTGAAATTGATGCTGTTGGTGCAATGGCAGTTTTATTAGAAAATCTCTCTTGATAACCATATTCAGCAGCATCAGGACATGCTCCTCTTTCTTCAGCTAAATCTTTAGAGGCTTGATTAACTTTTTCATGAATGTTTTTAAATATTTTTTTATTCCATGATTTTGCCATAACAGACTCAAGTGGAATTCTATTTTTCTGTAAGAAAGAATGGAAGCCCATCACACCTAAACCAACACTTCTCTCTCTTTCAGCAGAGTATTTAGCATCTTTAAATTGTTCAGGAGCTTTGTTAATAAAATCAGATAACACATTATCTAAAAATCTCATTACATCATTAATCATATCTGGATCATCTTTCCACTCATCATATTTTTCTAAATTTAAAGATGATAAACAACATACCGCTGTTCTGTCTCTTCCATCTTTATCGATACCTGTAGGAAGAGTTATTTCACTACATAAGTTAGAAGTTTTAACGGTAAGATTTGCTAACTTATGATGCTGAGGAATTTGTCGGTTAACTGTATCTATATAAATTATATAAGGTTCACCTGTTTCAATTCTAGCAGTTAATAATCTTATCCATAAATTTCTTGCAGAAATAGTTTGTTGCACAGTTCCATCTGCTGGACTTTTTAATGCCCACTGTTCATCTGTTTCAACTGCTCTCATGAAAGCATCTGAAACCAAAACGCCATGATGTAAATTTAATGCTTTTCTATTTGGATCTCCTCCAGTTGGTCTTCTCATTTCAATAAACTCTTCTATCTCAGGATGATCAATAGGAAGATAACAAGCGGCAGAACCTCTTCTTAATGAACCTTGGCTAATTGCCATTGTTAAAGAGTCCATTACTTTAATAAAAGGAATAATTCCTGAAGTTTTTCCAACTCTTCCAATTTTTTCCCCAATAGATCTTAGGTTGCCCCAGTAGCTTCCGATTCCGCCACCCTTTGCGGCAAGCCAGACATTCTCACTCCAAAGATCTAAAATTCCACCTAAGCTATCAGATGCCTCATTTAGAAAACATGAAATCGGTAATCCTCTTTTAGTTCCACCATTTGATAAAACTGGTGTTGCTGGCATAAACCAAAGGTTGCTTATATAATTATAAATTCTTTGTGCATGTAAATTGTCATCAGCATAAGTACTTGCTACTCTAGCAAATAAATCTTGATAAGATTCGTTTAAACCTAGATACCTATCTTTTAAAGTTGCTTTACCAAAATCTGTAAGTTTCGAATCTTTAGAACGATCAATTTTAATAATGATACCTTTGTCGTTTTGAAATAATTCTGTTTCATTATTTAAAGAAAAAAGATCAGGCTTATTTGCTTTTGAAACTTCTTTAACCTCTGGGCTATATTCGGAGACAGCTTTTTTGAGTGCTTGAGAGAGAATTTGGTTCATAATGTTTATAATATAATTTGTTATTTAGGCGAAAACAACTATATGTTGTAGGCGCTTTGATTAAATATACTAAATAAATGTTTAATCAATAGAACATTTATAGAACGCGTCAATATGATTATCAATAAAAAAATAAAATTTTTTTAAAGAAATTAACATAAAAAGAGTAAGTAGTGGATAAATGAGCGAAAATTTAAAAATAGATCCTTATGGTTTTAGAGAATATGACGCCCGTTGGTTGTATGAGAAAGACATAAATTCAGCTGGGATAGAGAATCTCGGTAAAGGACTTGGGACACAAATAAGAAATCACACTAAAAAAGAAAATCCAAGAATTATAGTTGGTCATGATTACCGATCTTACAGTAAGGAAATAAAAACTTCACTTAAGAAAGGATTAAAATCAACAGGATGTCATATAGAAGATATTGGCTTATCATTATCTCCAATGGTTTATTTTGCGCAATTTAATTTAGAAGCGGATGCAGTTGCTATGGTTACAGCAAGTCATAATGAAAATGGTTGGACTGGTGTAAAAATGGGCATCAAAAAAGGCTTAACTCATGCGCCAGAAGAAATGAAAGAATTAAAAGAAATTACATTAAATGAAAAATTTTCAAAAGGTGATGGAAATGAAAAAGAAATAAAAGATTTCGATAAAATTTATAAAAATGATCTGATTAATAAAAATAAAATAAATAAAAAAATTAAAGCTGTAGTTGCTTGTGGCAATGGGACTGCAGGTGTTTTTGCACCAGATATTTTAAGAGGTATTGGGTGTGAGGTAATCGAGTTAGATTGTAACTTAGATTGGAACTTTCCTAAATATAATCCTAATCCAGAAGATTTGGAAATGCTTCATGAAATAGCTAAAGTGGTTAAAGAAAATAATGCTGATATAGGTTTTGGCTTTGATGGTGATGGAGATCGAGTTGGTGTTATTGACAATGAAGGTAACGAAATATTCTCTGATAAAATTGGTTTACTAATAGCAAGAAACTTATCTACTAAACACAAAAATTCTAAATTTGTTGTAGATGTAAAATCAACAGGTTTGTACTCAAAAGATAAAATTTTATTAGAAAACAATTGTGAAACAATTTATTGGAAAACAGGTCATTCCCATATTAAACGTAAGGTTAACACTGAAAACGCATTAGCAGGATTTGAAAAAAGTGGTCACTTCTTTTTCAATCAACCTTTAGGATATGGTTACGACGATGGAATAAATTCAGCCATTCATGTCTGTCATTTATTAGATAATGAAAATAAAAAAATGAGTGAAATAATTAATGAATTACCAAATACTTTTCAAACACCAACAATGGCTCCCTTCTGTAAAGATGAAGAAAAATATCAAGTAGTTGAAAATTTAGTTAAAAAAGTAGAACAATTAAAAAATAATAAAACCAAAATTGATGATCAAATAATAACTGAGGTTCTTACGGTTAATGGTATAAGATTTTCTTTTGAAGATGGATCTTGGGGACTAATAAGAGCATCATCCAATAAACCTTCATTAGTGATTGTAACTGAAAGTCCAACCTCAGATAATAGAAAGAAGAAAATCTTTGATTTTATTGACGATTTACTTCAAAAAACTGGGAAAATAGGCGAATACGATCAAAAAATATAGTACTTAATAAAGTTAATTTTCAACTAATAAGTGTTCATAAAACTGCAAAGAATCATTTAAAAAATAGATGAGGTGATAGAGGGAGACTAAAGTCACCTCTTTTTATTTTAGAGCTTTCCTTAATTTATCTACCATTATTTTTAGAGCTGTTTTTGAGTAATTTTTTCCTTTAACAACCCATACAGATAATGGCCATGAACTATCTTTTTTACTTCTAGCAATAATATGTATATGCAACTGAGGAACAATATTTCCAATTTTTTCTAAATTGAGCTTCGAAGTTTTAAATAATTTTTTCATTACTTTACTTGCATAAACAATTTCCTTCATTAGCAGGGTTTGATCTTTAGAATTAAGATCGCTCATATCAGTAATCTTATTTCTTTTGGGAATTAGAATTATCCATGGAAATTTAGAATTATCGTTTAGCCTAATTGTGCATAATTTAAGATCAATAAGATGATGTGAAGTCTTTAAAAATTTCCTATCTAATTTGAACGACATTTTATAATTTTATGTACTCGTAGAAAAACTTAATTGCTACGATTAGCAAAAAAATACCAAGTAATTTACTAATTTTATTTTTATCTATTCTGTGAGCTGTTCTTGCACCTAATCTTGCCATAAAAGTTGTAATCGGAATAAAGATTAAAAAAGCTGGAACATTTAAAAATCCAATACTAAAAGGTAAATTTGTTTTTAAATAACTTCCTGAAATAAAAAAACCTGAGGCACCAAATAATGCAATTAAAAAACCAATTGCTGCAGCACTACCAATTGCTTTATTAATTGAATAACCAAAAAATTTAAGGATTGGTACATTCATAACAGCACCACCTATACCTGTTATAGCTGAAATAAATCCAACAATCGCACCAAATATGATTTTTAAATACAATTTCATTTCAGATATTACATTTTGTTCTTTTTCTTTTATCGTAAGTAAATAAATTCCTAATAAGAAAATTACTATTGCAAAAAAAAGTACTAATGATTTTGTTTTGAAAGTTGCAGCAAATATTGTTCCCAAAACAACTCCTGCAACTACAAAAAAACCATAGCTTTTAACTACATTGAAATCGACTGAATTAAATTTATGATGGGTTAAAACTGAAACTATTGATGTTGGAATTATTATTGCAAAAGAAGTTCCTACCGCTAAGTGCATTATATAAGCTTGATCAATTCCAAGTTTGCCAAATATGTAATAAAGAAACGGAACAGTTATTAAACCACCGCCGATACCAAAAAGGCCAGCTACAAATCCAACTGGAATTGCAGTCAAAACCATTAATAAAACTATATAGATATATTCATTTGCTAAGATTGAACTAAGCAGATCGACCTTCTCTCATATCAACGTTGTTGTATTTAATTTTATCCATTATGTGATCAATTTTTTTTACATCAGCATCTCGCACACACATATTTTCACTTAAATATCTTTTCCAATGACTGGCACCAGATTGACCGTGAAATAAACCCAAAGTGTGTCTCATGATTTGATTTAATCTAGTTCCTTTTTTTAGCTCATCTTTTACGTAAGGAATTAACTGTTCAATAACGTCTTGCCTACTAGGGATATCATCATTATTAAAAATTTCTCTCTCAATATCTGCTAACAAATAAGGTGTATGATAAGCAGCTCTTCCAATCATAACACCATCTGTTTTTTCTAAATGAGGTTTAATTTGATCAACAGAGGTTATTCCTCCATTGATTATTATTTCATCATTTGGAAAATCTTCTTTTAACTTATAAACAAATTCATATTTTAAAGGTGGAATATTTAGATTTTGTTTGGGTGTAAACTTACCAAGCATAGCCTTTCTTGCATGAATAATAAAAGTTTTAATACCTGTGGATTTCAGAGTAGAAATGAAATTATGTAAGTTTTCATAATCTTCGACATTGTCATATCCAATTCTAGTTTTTATAGTTACAGGTAATTTAGTTTTTGATTGCATTTCAGTTAAACAATCTACAACTAAGTTTGGTTCTTTCATTAAACAAGCACCAAATCTATTTTTCTCTACTTTTCTACTTGGGCATCCTAAATTTAAATTAATTTCGTCGTAGCCAAAGTCTTCTCCAACTTTTGTTGCCTCCGCAAGTAACTTGGGTGAAGATCCACCCAATTGAAGTGCTACTGGCTTTTCATTGATATTGAATTCTAGTAATTTTTTTTTATCACCTCTATTGATTGCTTCATCGACAACCATTTCAGTATAAAGAAGTATATTTTTGGATATTAGTCTTAAAAAATATCTTTCATGACGATCTGTACAATCCATCATAGGAGCAACTGATACTAACCTATTCATAAACTAAGACTTTATATTATTTTTTTATGAGTTTGAAGCTTCTGGATCTTCAGAAGCAACATCTGCTTCTTGATTTTCTGATTCTGAAACTTCATCTAATGAAACTTCACCTTGTTCATTCATAGTTTCTTGGCCAACTGAAGCGTCAACTTCAGGTGTAGCTGTTTCAGATAATTCTGCTAAATCTTCTTTAGATACTTGAATTTTTTCTGGAGTTTTTCTTGCTCTTTTAGATGGTAAAATTGGAGTTCCACTTTTTGAAATTTCTCCTTTGTAAAGATTTTCAAAATCATCACCTATATCTTCATCATCTTCTACACCATCATCAACTTGTTCAACGTGTTTTCTAAGTTTATAAACAGCACTTTCAGTTAAATCTGATACTTTGATTTTTTCTTCAGCAATTTCTCTTAAAGATATAACTGTATTTTTGTCATTATCCCTATCTATTGTTGGTTCTAAACCAGCATTAAGTTGAGTAGCTCTCTCTTTAGCTACTAAAACTAATTCATAAGGACTTTCTACTTTATCTATACAGTCTTCTACGGTAACTCTAGCCATGGCCGGTTGTTTATACCTGGGGCTCAAAAAAATCAAGCGTTTTCTAAATATAAATAGGATTTAGCTTCTTTCTTGTTAAAAATAATAGAGCTAAAGACGAGAATATATAAATCGCAGAAACAATAGCAATTTTTTCAATTGAAAAACCAATGTCAATTAAAACACCAAATAAAGCCGTTCCAAATGCTGTAGAAAATACCATTAAAGCAGTAGTTAAAGCTTTAATTGATCCAATATGTTTCACTCCATAAATTTCAGCCCAAGTAGCTGAACCTAATACATTGGCAAATCCGTTGGAAATACCAATCAATCCAAGAAACACAAATGCTGTGAAAGATGAATCAAATAAAATAATTACAAAAGTAGAGATCAATAATGGAATATTCATATAAATTAATAGTTTTCTACTACTAAATTTATCTATTAATGGACCTGCTAATAATAATGTTGAAACAGTGAATATAGAATAAGACATAAATGATTGTGCAATAGTAAATTCACCCCAACCTTTAGAGCTTGTTATAAAAGATTGGTAAACAAAAACTCCTGTTGCAATCCATGGCATAGCAAGCATGTTTGAACTAATTATATAAAACCTATAATCTTTTAATACTTCAAGTCTTGTCCACTGCTTAATACTTTTATCTTCTTGCTTTTGGTTATTGTCATTTTCTCTTGAGTCTAAACTTAAGTTTTTAATTAATAAATAAGAAGCTAATGGTAAAAATAAAATTACAATAATTGAAATTGTTAACCAAATATTTTGCCAAGTATATAAAGTTAACAAATAAACAATTAAAACAGGTAAAATAAATTCACCACAAGATAATCCAAACCATCCTGCGCTAAGAGCTTTGCCTCTTGATTTAGTAAAGTATCTTGAAATTGTTGTGCTTGCTGTATGAGACATCATTCCTTGACCTGAAAATCTCATTAAAAATATTGCAGCAAATAAAAATGGTATTGAATATATTTTAGAAAAGAAAAAACACGAAAAGGCTAAAAGCGGAATTACAAATAAAGAAAATTTAAATACATTTACATCATCAATTTTTTTTCCTAACCATATAAAAAGAATACTACTAAATAATGTTGCTGAGGCATAAATTGAGCCAAATTGTCCATGAGTAATCGATAAAGTATCTCTTATACTTGAATTAAAAAGTCCAAGAAAAAAACTCTGTCCAAAACTAGAAAAAAATGTAAAAATAAATCCAAATACAATTACTTTTAAACTTAAACTTTTAAACATAGAAAAAAATTATGACTTGTAATGTTGCTTTCATAGGTCTTGGGGTTATGGGCTACCCAATGGCTGGTTATATATCAAAAGCCGGACACAATGTAACTGTTTTTAATAGAACAAAATCTAAAGCTGAAAAATGGATTGGTGAATACAAAGGTAAAATGGCTGATACTCCTGCTAAGGCAGCAGAAGGTGCAGATTTTATTTTTACATGTGTGGGTAACGATAATGATTTAAGAGAAGTAGCTACAGGAGAAAATGGATTATTTAACACAGCAAAAGCTGGATCAATATTTATTGATAACTCTACTGTATCTGCAGAAGTATCCAGAGAATTGTATAAAGCTGCAAAAGATAAAGGTTTTGATTTTTTAGATGCACCTATATCTGGAGGTCAATCTGGTGCTGAAGGTGGAATACTTACTGTTATGGTTGGTGGTGATGAAGAAGTTTTTAAAAAAGCAGAACCAGTAATTGATTGTTACAGTAAAAAAGTAAAATTAATTGGATCTTGTGGAAGTGGACAGCTTACTAAAATGATGAACCAGATGTGTATAGCTGGAGCAGTTCAAGGTTTATCAGAGGCAATTAACTTTGGAATAAATGCAGGTTTAGATATGGACAAAGTAATGGAAACTATATCTAAAGGTGCAGCACAGTCCTGGCAGATGGAAAATAGATATCGAACTATGACTGATGATAAGTTTGATTATGGATTTGCTATTGATTGGATGAGAAAAGATTTAAAAATTGCAATTGAAGAAGCAAAAAGAAATGGTTCACCTGTGCCAATTACAGAAATCATAGATGGTTACTATGCTGAAGTACAAGAAATGGGTGGTAATCGTTGGGATAGCTCTGCACTTATTGCTAGATTAAAAAAGAAAAAATAATTTGTGACTGATACTGTTCCTTATTATGAGGACTTTGTAGAGATCAAAAAGAAAATTTGGTCTATGTTGGATAATGCTGTCAAAGACAGAAGCTCGCCTTTTAGAATACCTGTATTTATATGTGGTAACCAATCTGATTTAGATGGTAGAATTGTAGTTCTTCGAAAATCAGATCAATCTAATAATTTAGTTCAGTATCATAGTGATATTCGCTCAGATAAAATTGAAAAATTAAAATCAAACAAAAATGCAGCGATGTTATTTTATGATAAAGATGAAAAAATTCAGGTTAGACTGAAAGTAGAGTGTACTATTAATCATAATAACAAAGTAACTAAAGAATCTTGGTCAAAAACCCAACACATATCAAGAAAATGTTATTTAGTTGATAATGGACCAGGAACTGAGTCTGATACTCCTACATCTGGACTGAAACCTGAGCTTGATAACTTTGATTACACTAAAGAACAAAGTGAAGAAGGTTACAAAAACTTTACGGTTATACAGTGCAAAATAAAATCAATAGAATGGTTATATTTAGCCGCTAAAGGTCATCGAAGAGCAAAATTTGATTTAGAAAATAATAAAGATAACTGGCTAGTACCTTAAATTCCTTTCACAATTATATTGCTTCCTTCAGAGTTTTGAAGACGTATGTCTTTAACTGGCTTATATTCATCAGAGTGATACCATTCTAAAGCTTTTTCATATGATGGAAATTTAATGATTACTAATCTTGGAAAATTATCTTCACCCTCTACTACTTGGTATTCACCATTTCTAACTAGATATTCTCCACCAAATTTTTTTACAACCTCTGTAACTTTAGCTACATATTCTTTATAGTTTTCTGGATTTGTTACTTTTAATTGAGCTATAACGTAACCTGCTGACATAATTATCTCCCTATTTTAATTGTTCTACTCATTATTCCAAAGCCAAGCTGCCCCTCTCACTCCACTTGAATCACCATGTAAATTTTTTAATACTTTAGTTTCTACTTTATTTGAAAAAGTATACTTGGGTATCAAAGTTGGAATATTTTTATAAAACCGATCAATATTTGACATTCCTCCACCAAGAATTATTGCATCAGGATCAAAAATTCCTATCATTACAGCCATTAATCTTGCCATTCTATCTTCATACAAACCCAATTCTAAATTAGCTCTTGGATCCTTTTCTAAATCAAGTTTAACAATTTCTTCTGAAGTAAAATTAGTATCATATTTTTGATTGAACCTATCTTTAAAACCAATGCCAGACATAAATTGTTCTGCGCACAAAGGTCTGCCACAGTTATTTGAAGGACAACTTATTTTTATTTCTTGTTCCTCTTTAGTTGGATAAGGCAATGGTTGATGTCCCCAATCCCCTGCAATTTGATTTGATCCCTCAATAATTGATTTATTGTAAGATAATCCACCCCCAAAACCTGTACCAATAATTATTCCAAAGATAGATTTATAATCTTTTCCAGCTCCATCTACAGCTTCAGACAATGTAAAACAATTTGCATCATTCATTAATCTTACTTCTCTATTTAAAGCTAATTCTAAATCTTTTTTAAAAGGTTTGTCATTTAACCAAAGAGAATTTGCGTTAGTAATTATTCCAGTTTGTCTTGAAGAAAATCCAGGGATACCAATACCAACAGAACATACTTCTTTACTAATTTTATCAAATTCATCCACAAGCTTTTTTACAGTTTCAATTCCTGATAAATAATTCCTTTCGTATGAATACCTTTTTCTTTCCAGCTGTTTGCCATCATGATCTAAAAGAATACCTTCAATTTTAGTACCTCCGTAATCAATCCCTATTTTAAATTTACTCTTCATAAATTTAACTTTTAAAAAATAGATTTAGAATATTTCTTCCAGTTATTTTGATAGTGTTTGGTATTTTCCTCTACTGCTTTTTTTTCTTCCTCAGTCACTTCTCTTACAATTTTTCCAGGCGATCCCACTACTAAAGAATTATCCGGTATGACTTTATTTTCAGTTATTAATGCTTTTGCTCCAATGATACAATTTTTTCCAATATTTGCCTTGTTCAAAATTACTGCTCCAATTCCAATTAAACTATTATCTCCAATGGTACATCCATGAAGCATCACTAAATGACCTACAGTAACATTTTTACCTACTTTTAATGGGCAGCCAGGATCTGTGTGTAAAACACTGCCATCTTGAATATTTGATCCCTCACCTATGTGAATATTTTCTATGTCGCCTCTTAAAACAGCATTAAACCAAATGCTTGTATTTTTCTCCAATGTAACATCTCCAATTATAGTTGCATTAGGAGCTACCCAATTTTCGCCAGAGTTTTTTGGTTTTTTATCTTTTAAATCATAAAACATAATTTATATATTCTTACAGTATGCCAATACAAACTCCAATATGTGATTTTGGTCAAAAAGCTATCCCATTTGAACTAAAATCAACTGAGAATAAAATTCTTTCCCTAGATGATATTAAAGGAGAAAATGGAACTTTGATAATGTTTATCTGCAATCATTGTCCTTATGTAAAGGCAGTTACAAAAGAAATAGTTGAAGATTGCAATGAATTAAAAAAAATTAGAATAAATTCTGTAGCAATCTGTGCAAATGATGCTGAGAATTATCCAGAAGACTCTTTTGAAAATATGATTAAATTTTCAAAAGATAATAATTTTAATTTTCCTTACTTAAACGACGAAACACAAAATATTGCAAAAGCATATGACGCTGTCTGTACACCAGATTTTTTTGGATATGACAAAAATTTAGAACTTCAATATCGTGGGAGATTAAGAGAGTTGAGAAATCTTATACCAGTTAAAGAAGGTGAAAGTGATTTGTTAAAAGCTATGAAACAAATTGCTGAAACAGGCGAAGGTCCTAAAAACCAAATTCCTAGTGCTGGCTGTAGCATAAAGTGGAAAACTAATTAATGTATTTAATTGTTACTAGATCTTTTCCTCCTGAACTAGGTGGAATGCAAAGCTTAATGTGGGGTTTATCAAAAGAGTTATCTAAGAACTTTATGATAAAAGTTTTCGCTGATTATATTGATAATCACAATGATTTTGATGAACTAGCTTCGTTTTCAATTGAAAGAGTTGGTGGAATAAAACTTCTTAGAAAATACAGAAAAGCTCAATTAATTAATGAGTTTATTAAAGATAATAAAGTTGAAGGAATAATTGGAGATCATTGGAAAAGTTTAGAATTAATTAAAACTTCTAAAAAAAAATATTGCCTTATACATGGTAAAGAAATCAATCATCCTAAAGGATCAAGTCAAAATAAAAGAGTTTTGAATGTTCTTAATAATGTAGAAAAAGTTATTGCTAACTCACAATATACCAAAAACCTTGCTATTGAATGTGGGGTTAATGAAAATAAAATTATTGTAATTAATCCTGGTGTTGATCCAGCTCAAGAATTAAACAAAAAATCAGTAGAAAAAGTTGAAAGCTTACTAAAAGTTAAAACGCCAAGACTAATAACTGTATCAAGATTTGATAAAAGAAAAAATCATGAAAAAGTGGTGATGGCTCTTAGAAATCTAAAACAAATTTATCCAGATATCGTCTACATTTGTATTGGATACGGTGATGAAGAAGAAAATATTAAAAAATTAGTAAAAGAATTAAATTTAGAGGAACAAGTAATGTTTTTTAAAGATATAAGTGATGATTTAAAAAATGCACTAATCGCTAAATCAAATTTATTTGTAATGCCTTCTATAATTCATAAAAAATCTGTTGAAGGGTTTGGAATTGCATATGTTGAAGCAGCACAATACGGTGTACCATCTATAGGTGGTAAAGATGGAGGTGCGTCAGATGCAATAGATCATGAACAAACTGGTTTAATATGTGATGGAAATAATCTTGATGATATTTATTCTTCAATTAACTCAATGTTAGAAAATAAAAAATATTTAGAACATGGAAAAAATGCAAAAGAATTTGTGAATAAATTTCAATGGTCAAAAATAATTGAAGAATACAAAAAGATACTAAATTGATTTCAAATAATAAATTAGCAATTTTTTTAATTATAATCTCAGTTTTTTGTGGAACATTAATGTTAACCTTTTTAAAATTAGCTCAAGAGGAAGTTAATGTTTATGTAGCAGGTTTTTTTAGATTTTTATTTGGTTTCCTGATTATTTTTCCTTATATGTTAAAAACTAAATTTGCAGTTTTTAAATCAAATCATCACAAAAAACATTTTCTTAGAGCAGTTTTAAACTTGCCTTCAATGCTTTTATATTTCTCAGCTTTAACAATGATGCCAATTGAAAAAGCTACAGCAATATCTTTTGTTGTTCCTTTCATTGTAACTATTTTGGCTGTTTTGTTTCTTGGAGAAAAAATTTATATCTACAGAAGTTTTGCTCTAGTTTTGGGATTTATTGGTATGTTAGTAATTTTAAGACCAGGCATGATTGATATTTCTATTGGAGTATACATGGCACTGGCATCTTCTTTTATGTGGTCAATAGTGATTATAATTACAAAAACTATCACAAAAGATGATAGCTCAATTACAATTTTATCTTATGGATACTGTTATATGACTATTTTTAGTTTCCTAATTGCATTGTTTTATTGGCAAACACCTAGTTTACAAACTTTGATTTATTTATTTTTTGCAGGTCTATCTGGCACATTGTTGCATCTTTGCATTAATCATGCTTATAAACTAGTAGATGTGAGTATGACCCAACCCTATTCTTTCTTAAGTTTAGTATTTGCATCTCTAATTGGTTACTTTGTATTTAGCGAAATCCCTGATCTCTTCACTTGGATAGGTGCAAGTATAATATTTTTAGGTGTTTTCATTATTTCATACCGTGAAATGAAGCTAAATAAAGAAATTATTAGAAAACGAATAGATATTAAATCTTAATTCTTCTTCTTGAAGGTTTTGTAAATATGCCAAACTACAATTAAAATTGTAGTAGCTAGGATACATGCGGTTAAAGTTCTATCCCACAAAAATTCCCACGAGCCATTACTTAATAACAAAGATCGTCTCAAATTTTCTTCCATCAATCCACCAAGGACAAAAGCTAATATCAAAGGTGGCATAGGGAAATCATATAATCTTAAAAAAGTTGCTACTACTGCTATCCCAATCATTAAATGAATATCAAAATTATTAAATGACATCACATAAATCCCAGTAACAGAGAAAAATAAAATTAAAGGAATTAAATAATTTTTAGGTACAGCAAGAATTCTAGCTATATAGGGAATGAGTGGTAAGTTTAATATAAGAAGAATTACCATTCCAATATACATAGACATTATTATTGACCAAAAAATCTCTGGATTAGTCATATAAAGTCTAGGGCCAGGCTGAACACCAAAACCTAAAAGAGCACCTAGCATTACAGCTGTAGTTCCACTCCCAGGAATTCCTAAAGTAAGCATTGGCACAAAAGAACCTGAGCAAGCTGCATTATTTGCAGTTTCTGGAGCAGATAAACCATTTACACTTCCTTTGCCAAATTTTTCTTTCTCCTCATCGCTAACTACGTTTCGTTCCATTCCATAAGCCAAAAAGGATGCAATTGTTGCTCCAGCTCCAGGTAAAACACCAATTAAAAAACCAATTACTGATGATCTTGGAATTGTTTTATACATTTTAGTTCGTTCTTCTTTATTGATCTTAATTGACCCTAATTCAGTTAATGAAACTTGTTTGGCAGCACTGGTTGGATCGTTTCTCTTTAAAATAATTGTTAAAGCTTCGCTCATTGCAAAAGTTGCCATCACAACTAGTACGAAGCTAATCCCATCAGTTAGGTTCATATTGTTAAATGTATATCTTGTAATATCAGACAAACTGTCTTGGCCAACTGAAGCTAACATCAAACCTAAAACAACCATCATCATTGCTTTTAAAAATTGTCCTTTAGATGAAAAAGCGGCAATGGCAGTTAAACCTAAAATCATTAAAGCAAAATAATCGGGTGATCTAAAAGATAAACTTACTTTGGATAAGCTTGGTGCCATGAACAATAAATAAATTGCAGATAAAGTTCCACCTGCAAATGAGCTCCATGCTGCAATCGCTAAAGCTTTTCCAGCTTTACCTTGTTGTGCCATTGGATAACCATCGAATGAAGTTGCAACTGTTCCTGGAACACCGGGGGCATTTAATAATATTGAAGAAGTTGAACCACCAAAAACTGCTCCATAATAAACACCAGCCATCAAAATTAATCCAGTTGCAGGATCGAAACCGTATGTAATAGGTATCATTAAAGCTATTGCAGTCATTGGACCAAGACCAGGAAGCATTCCTATGATTGTTCCAAAAAAACAACCAACCATAACCATTAGTATGTTTTGGAGTGTAAGTGCTGTAGTTAATCCAATTAGTATTCCTTCAATCATCCCATAACTCCAATTAATTGTAAAAATGGATCTCTCAAATAAATATCAAGGATACCATGAAGCAAATACATAAAGGCAGCAACAAATGGAAAGGATAATAAGAACATTACAATCCACCTTCGTTCTCCTAAAAAATAATATGAAGCAAATAAAAATAAAGATGTGCTTAAAAAATAACCAACTTTTAAAATTGTAGCTCCATAAACAATTGCAATTAATATAAGTATACCAGTTTTTTTATACTCTAAACTTTTATGTTCTACTTTGATTGTATTTGGATCTGGTAAAATAAGTTTTAATCCAGAAAAAAATAATCCTGCATAACCCAAATAAATTGGGAATGTTCTGGCATTAAATGGAGCATTTTCATCAAATGTGAAAACTTGAATTTGATAAGCTAAATATAAATAAAATGCTGAAAAAATAAAAAAGAGCAGCGATATAATTTTTGTAGTATTTATATTCACTGCTCTAATTTTAATTTCTAACCAAAGGTTAGATAACTCCTAGCTTTTTCATAAGAGCTGTCATCTCTTCAGTTTGTTTTTCTAAGAATTCAACAAAATTACCCTCGGGGTTATAAATATTAACCCAAGCGTTTCTTGCTCTTACCGCTTCCCACTCTGGAGTTTTTTGTACATCGCCAAGCATTTTTGCAATTTCTGATCTTTCAGCATCGCTCATACCTGGAGGGCCAAAGAAACCTCTCCAGTTAACGAATTGTACATCGTACCCTTGTTCTTTAAGAGTTGGTGCATCTGGTGCATCAGAAACTCTTGAAGGAGCAGTAATACCAATAATTGTTACTTGGTCTCTTGCACCCATCAATTCACCTAAACCAGTTGAAATGATTTGAGTTTCTCCAGATAAAAGTCCAGCTAACGCTTTTCCTCCAGCATCATATGGAATGTATTGAACAGCATTTGGATCTGCACCTGCAGCTTGGAATGCTAAAGCACCAATTAAATGGTCCATACTTCCTCTTACTGATCCACCTGCCATTTTTACTGAGCTTGGATCTTTTTTATATGCCTCAACTACATCTTTAAAGTTTTTATAAGGTGAGTTTTTTGCAACTGCGATAGCACCGTAGTCTCCAATTACACCAGCAATCGGCACAACATCTTTATAAGATAAAGTTCCGCTACCTTTTACATAACCTTCGTGTCTAGTAATTGATCTTAGTACTAATGGTGTAGATTGAACTAAAATTGTATTAGCAGGTTTAGTATTAATCATGTAAGCAAGTGCTTTACCACCACCACCACCTGACATATTTTCAAATGATGCACTTTTTAACAAACCAGCTTTTGTTAAAGCTTCTCCAGTACCTCTAGCAGTTCCATCCCAACCACCACCAGCACCACCACCGATCACAAAGTGCAATTTTTCATGCGCTACTGAGCTAGTAGTTGTTGCTGAGAATAATAGGATTACTGAGAATAATACTGAAATTATTTTTTTTATGTTTTTCATTATTTTCCCTCTCTATTTTAAAAACATTAGTTAATTATAGTCTTAATCTTTATGCAACCTGTAATTCAGTAACACAACTTAAAATTGAAACTAATTTCTCAAAAAAAATATCAATAAACTGTTGAAAATTATTTTTTTTACAAATTACATTTTCACTTTATTCACTTTTCACAATTACATTTTTTCTTATCTTTCACATAGTTGATGATAGAAACATATTAAATGATTAAACATCTGATCCCATTTTATCTTGAAAATACAAAACAATTTTTTTCAATTAAATTTTTATCTGTTTTAATAGTTTCCATTCCTAGTGCAGTTGTTGCTGAATATTTAAATATTCCTCTTGCGTGGTTTTTGGGGCCAATGATTGTCATATCAATTGCTGCATTATCAGGACTAAAAATCATTATGCCCAAAATTGTATTAAGCTTCATCTTAATAATTTTAGGTTTGCATATTGGAAACTACATAGATCAAAATCTTTTTAACCAAATGATAAATTGGATTTGGACATCTATAATTATGTTAATTTATATAATTATTTGTATTTTAGTTGTTGCTAAGTACCTTCAAAAATTTGCAAATTATGGAAAAAAATCCTCTATATTTTCTGCTGCTCCTGGTGCTTTAGGTCCATTAATGATTTTAGCAGAGAATGAAAAAACAGATCTATCTCAAGTTGCAACTTCCCACCTAATTAGATTGATCATTATAATAACTGTAATTCCACTTATTATCGTAAACAATACTGACAATAATGTTTTATTAAATGATAACTTTAATTACTTGGCTCAAAATCATTTAAATTTAATTTTACTTATTATTGCTTCTTTATTTTTTATTTTTGTTTTTGATAAAATTAGAATCCCTGCAGCCTTATTATCAGGAACATTATTTGCAAGTGGCCTATTACAAATTACAGATATAGCCACGTATAAATTACCAGATGAAACTGTAAATTTTTGTCTATTAATTCTTGGTTCTTCTGTTGGATGTAGATTTGCTGAAAAAACTATAAAGGAAATAGCAAACAATTCACTCCATAGCATTGTAGCGACAGTAATATTGGTAGCATTAGGGTTACTTGCTGCATACGTTGCAACTTTTTTTGTTGATACAAATATTTTAACTTTAATATTATCTTTTAGTCCCGGGGGAATTTATGAAGTAGCAGTTATAGCAATTGCTTTTGATTTAGACCCAGACTTTGTTGCTTTTCACCATATAATAAGATTGCTTTTTATACTTTTCACAGTTCCAATATTTTTAAGAGTTTTAGAAAAAATTAAGAAATAATTTCAGAAAGTCTTTCAAAAACTTTTTCTGCTGAAAGTTTTGATAATTCGGGGGCTTGTATTGCTTTAAAGTTATCTCTTTCAATACTGACTTTAAAAGGAGTTGTATGAGAACCAAACAGAGCAATTCCTTTTGATCCTATGTGTGCAGTTATGTGAGCAGGTCCAGTATCATTAGCGACCACAAACGAACTGTCTTTAATTAAACCAGATAATTGTGAAATATTTAAAGCTTTACCATTATCCAAAACACATAAAGCATTTATATTTTTTGCATCTTTAATTTCATCTGGTCCAGGTGCAGTAACCACTTTAAATTTATTTTGAAATTTGTCATTAATCATAGAGATTAGTTCGTTATAGTAAGGCCATTTCTTTGTAGTTAAATGGGGTGAGCAAAAAGGAAAAAGTAATATGTATTTATCTAGTTCATAATTGTTTTTTATTTCTGAAATATCAACTGTGCTCCATGAAAAATCTGGTTTCAATGTATAATTGGTATTAATTCCTGAAGATTTTAACTGATGATCAAATCTTGAAAGAACAGAATCTTTATCAAAATCTTTTTTGGTTGTTCCTTTAGGAAGGGTTGTTTCAGTTGAACTCCAAATAGTTTTATCAGCTTTAGGAAATAATATATTTTTGTAAAATGATGTTCTGCTAGAATTTTGAAGATCATAAACTTTTGAGAAATTATATTTTTTGATCTCTCTCATTAGTAAATATAAATAAATTAAGTTAATCTTTGATAATCTTTTATCTAGAATAACATTTGAAATATGTGGGTTTTTTTTAAATAGTTCAAAATAAGGTTTTGTTGTTAACAAATGAATTTGATCTTCTTTATGATTTTCAGAAATATCTTGAATTGCCCCACATGCTTGAGCTATATCGCCTAAAGATCCATGTTTAATAATTAAAATATTAGACATATTTCTAACAACTTAACATAGTATAAAGTTTTATGAATAAAATTATAGTCGAGGTTTCTGTTGGAGAGCTTTTAGACAAGATTTCAATATTAGAAATCAAACAAGATAAAATAAAAGACCCAGAAAAATTAAATTTTATAAATAACGAACATTCTATTCTTAAAAATCAGTTAGAAAAAAATGTTAAGTCTGATGAGAAGCTTGAAAAATTGTTTCAAGACTTAAAAGATATAAATACTAAACTTTGGGTTATTGAAGATGACAAGAGAGATTGTGAAAAAAATAAAGATTTTGGAGAAAAATTTATAAAACTTTCTAGAGACGTTCATTTTTTAAATGATGATCGTGCAAAAATAAAATTAGAAATGAATAACCATACTGGCTCTGCTATTAAAGAGATTAAAGAGTATACTAGCTACTAAAAACTTTTGGAAACCAATCCTCTCTCATCTGGTCTCCAGATTTTAAATTAATTCCATCAAATGGTGGTGATGTTGAGCCACCTCTTTCAGTAAATGTAACATCATCACCAATAAATCTCATAGAAAATGCTCTACGAGATTTGGAACTTTGATTTCCTGTGGAACCATGAACGGTTTTAAAATTAAACAAAACTGCATCACCTAATTTTAGGTCAGGAACTAATATATCTTCTTCAAATTCCTCTTTTTTTGGAAGACTCATAAACAAGCTATCATCTTTGTACCATGGTTGATTATTGGACCATTTAGTAGGTCTCAAAAGTTTTTGCCATTTATGTGATCTTAAAATTAATTTAAGGTTATTTTCTTTATTTACTTCATCTAATGGTATCCAAAAACTGCCAGCATCATTTCCATTAACACAGTAGTACGGCATATCTTGATGCCAAGGTGTTTCCTTGTTTGTTCCTGGGTCTTTAATAAAAAGATGATCATGAAAAATTTGTACCGATTTTGAATTTGTAGCCTCAGCAACTATTTGAGCTGCAGGGGAATTAAACATACAATCTTTAAATTCTTTTATTCTTTCCCAATTGCAATAGTCTTCAAAAAATCTTCCTTCATTTACATTCACATTCTCTCTTCCATGTTGGCTTGGATTGTCTAAAACTTTTTGAAAACCACTTCTTAATGGTTCAATCCAATCTTTAAATGCATCTTTAATAATTATTGCACCAAGATTTTGATAATCATCAATCTGTTGTTGAGATAGATACATATTATTGTTGGAAACTATATTTTTTTTCTAAATACTTAATCACATTGTGAATAACAAAAGTCATAAATAAATATATTCCACCAGCCACAATAAATACTTCAATAGGCTTAAATGTTGTTGATATGATGTATTTTGCAACACCAGTTAAGTCCATAAGTGTAACAGTGCTTGCTAATGAAGTACCTTTCATCATTAAAATTATTTCATTTCCATAGGCAGGAAGAGATTGTCTAATCGCAATAGGTATTTGAATTTTATAAAATATAATTTTATTTGAAATACCTAGACTTTTTCCAGCTTCAATAATTCCAGGTTTTATAGTTTGAAATGCAGATCTTAAAATCTCGGATGTGTATGCGCCAGTATTTAACGTAAAAGCAATTATTGCACACCAATAAGGTTCTTTCAAAACAACCCACAAAAATGTTGATCTTAAATATTCAATTTGTCCAAGACCAAAATAAATAATAAAAATTTGAACTAATAAAGGAGTGCCTCTGAAAACATAAGAGTATCCATAAGCAAATTTATTAATAAATATATTTTTGTTTAATCTTAAAATTGCAAAAAATAATCCAAGAAATAATCCAAAAAATAAAGAGGCAGACAAAAGCTTTAAAGTAATAACAGTTGCTCCTAAAAGTTTTGGAAAACTAGTGATCATTAAATCAAAATCCATTAATAACCCCTACTATATTTGACTTCTAATTTATTAATTAACTTCATACTTATGTAAGTGAGCAATAAATATAAAACTGCAGCAAAAGAATAAAAAAATAATGGATCTCTCGTAGATCCTGCAGCAATATAAGATTGTCTCATGATTTCGACCAAACCAGTCACTGATATTAAAGAAGTGTCCTTTAAAGTAATTTGCCAAACATTACTTAAATTTGGAATAGCAAGTCTTAACATTTGAGGAAGAATAATTTTATAGAATTGACCAAACTTGTTTATTCCTAAAACTTTTGCAGCCTCAAACTGCCCTTTATCAATTGATTGTATAGCTCCTCTAAAAACTTCTGTTGAATAAGCTCCAGAAATTATCCCTATAGCAACAGCACCAGTAATAAATGCATTGATTTCTATATATTCGTAATAACCAAAAATTGACGCAACATACATGATTGCACCACTTCCACCAAAAAATAACAAATAGATTACTAATAATTCAGGAACACCTCTTATTACTGTGGTGTAAAAATTACCTACAAAGTTTAGTGTTTTGTATTTTGAAAGTTTAAGAGGAGTAAAAATTAAAGCAAAAAGAAAACCAACTAACATTGCTGTAACAGATACAGCAACAGTCATTAAGGTTGCATAAAATAACTCATCACCCCAACCTGTTTTTCCAAATGCAAGAAGTTCCATATAGACTGGCGACTATATATTATAGCCGCCAAATCCAAAATTAATTACATAGAAGCGTCAAAACCAAAGTGTTTAATAGCAAGTTCGCTAATAATTCCTTTTTTTCTAGCTTTGTTAATTGCTTTGTTGAAATCTTTTAAGATTTTAGCATCTCTTTTTCCAATAGCGCTATCATCAGCTTGTCTGATTCCAACACCAACTCCATTTCCAAATGCACCACCTGAAAAAGTTGGTCCAACTAAAACAACTGGTTTACCAGATTTATCAGCATAGTCTGTAAATGCTACAGCTGCAGCTAATGCAACATCACATCTTCCAGAAGTTAAATCTAAGTTAACCTCATCTTGAGTTTTGTAAGTTCTAACATTTACACTTCCAACATCACCAGACTCTAAAAAGTTTTGGTGAATTGTACCTGTTTGAGTACAGACTGTTTTACCAGCTAGAGCACCTGTTAAAGTTTTTAAAGCTTTTTTAACATCTGACCCACCTAATGATAAGTTGATACCTTCTGGTGTATCCATGCCTTCTAAACTTGAACCCTTCATTACAGCAAGAGATGCAACTTCATCAGCATAGCCTTGTGAGAAAGTGATTGTTTTCTTTCTTTCATCAGTGATTGACATACCGGCCATGATTGCATCAAATTTTCTCATTACTAACGCAGGTATCATTCCATCCCAATCTTGCTCAACGATTGTACACTCATACTTCATAATTTTGCAAAGCTCTTGAGCTAACTCAACCTCAAATCCAATAAGATTACCTGATGCATCTTTTGAATTCCATGGAGGATAAGCTCCTTCAGTTCCAATTTTTATTGTTTCAGCAGAAACATTTCCGATGATAAATAAAGAAGCAAGAACTGTTAAAATAGTTTTTTTGAATTTATTCATATTTTCTCCTTTAATTGAAATAATTATTTCACAATTTTTAGAAAGAAAAAAGAAAAATTAATGATTTATTGAAGACGAAAAGTTCCAAGCACAATCGAAACTTGGTATATAAACTCTAGATAATTTAGCGTTCCCGAAATTTTGATTAAATACATTTAACCAGCTATCAACTTGTTGAGGTTTTTTATCCTGGCTACCAACTTGTGCCGTAATGACCCCTTTTGGTTTTAATATTCTCACCAAAGAATCCATATTCTTAGCAGCTAAATCAATACAAAATTGATCATCATTTAAATCAACAAAAATATGATCGTAAGTATCATCAGCAACTGATTTAATACTTTCAAAAGCATCTCCCCATACACATTTAACCGAATTTTTTTCTGTAGCTTTTTTTCCAATGTCCCCAAGATGCTTATTGCAAACATCTACAACTTCTGGATCTAGCTCATACCAATCAATAAAATTAAAATTTTTAGAAATACATTCTCTTGCAACGCCACCATCTCCACCTCCTATGATAGCTGCTCTTTCATTATCCTTATTTAAGTTAAGACCAGATCCAACAAAAGTTGAACTGTATAAATGTTCATCAGTTGCTGCTACTTGAATTTCACCGTCTATAAATAAAGATTTTCCAAATTGTTCTAAATCTAAAATTTCAATATGTTGACCAACTTTAGATTTAAAATCTTCTAAAACATCATTTACAACATATGATTTCTGTAATCCAGGTGAACTGTAAATATCGTGATACAGAGATTTTGTATCTCTATTGAATTCTTTTTTAACAATTCTTGAGTGTTCAAATTCTTTTTTAATTATATCTATTGCAACTGAAGGACTTACTTTCCCGCAAGTAAAAAAATCAAAACTAATAATTCCTTTTTCAGGAAATGTATGAAAGCTGATATGACTTTCTGCTAAAAGAGCCAATATTGTGAAACCTTGTGGTTCAAATTTATATTTAGAAATATTTAAAATTGTAACCTTTGCAGCTTTTGCAATATCATGAATTACCTTTTCATACACTGAAGGATCATATTCTCTATTAGTTCCAATTATATCTAGAGTTATATGTTCACCTACTTTTATCATATTAAGAATAGTCCAATCTTACTATCGCATTTTTTTCTTCTTTCAATGAAAAAACTATTATAATACTTCGCAGAGGTTGAAACAGTGAAAAACAATTGGTCAAATTCGGCAGCGCAAAAATATATTAAAAAGTATAAAAAACTTGGTCATTCTAAAGATATGGCGCTAAGAGTTTATACTACAAGATTATTGGGAAGAAACAGCGAGTTAGTTCTACACGGGGGTGGCAATACATCGGTAAAAACTTCAATTAAGGACATTGATGGTAAAAATTATGATGTACTTTGTGTAAAAGGAAGTGGTTGGGATATGGCTGAAATAGAGCCAGCAGGATTACCTGCTGTAAAACTAAATCCACTATTGGCGCTAAAAAATAAAAAATATTTAAGCGATGAGGACATGGTCGCATATCAAAAAAGAAATTTAATAGATATCAAATCTCCAAACCCTTCTGTTGAAACTTTTTTACATGCGTTCCTACCTTTTAAGTTTGTTGATCACACTCACTCTGATGCAATAATGGATATAACTAACAGATCTAACGGAAAAAAACTTTGTAAGAAAATTTTTGGATCAAAAGTTAGTATAGTTCCTTATGTGATGCCAGGATTTGCCTTAGCGCAAAAAATAAATGAGGTTTATAAAAAAAATCCAAACATTAATTGCTTAATTTTATTAAACCATGGAATATTTACTTTTGATGATGATGCTAAAAAATCTTATGACTTAATGATCAAATATGTATCAATAGCTGAAAAAACCATCAAAAAATTAAAAAGAAAAAAAATTAAACAAATTAAAAATTATAATTTTAAATTTAAGCCTCATGAAATTGCACCAATTTTAAGAGGATTATTATCAGAAAATAAAGATCAAAAATTTATCTTAAATTATAGATCAAATAAAAATCTTAATTATTTCATTAATGGTAAAGATGTCAAAAGATACTCTAGTATAGGAACTGCAACACCCGATCATGTTATTAGAGTAAAACCATTTCCACTAGTTATTAGCCCAAAAGAAAATTCTTCAATTGAAGATTTTAAAAAGCTAGCTGAGAAAAGTTTTAAAGATTACAGAAAAAAGTATGTGAGATATTTCAAAACCAATAAGAAAAAGGTTAAAGGCAAGAAAACTATGCTGGATACTTCGCCAAGAGTAATTTTAGTGCAAAATGTTGGTTTGTTTAGCGTTGGAGACAGTCTTAAGGCATCTAAAATAGCTGGAGATTTAACCGAAACAAACGCAAGAGTGATTTCATCTGTAGAGGAAACTACAAAATACAAGTTTATTCCTGAGAAAGATTTATTTGATGTTGAATATTGGTCTTTAGAACAAGCAAAAATTAAAAAAGCTAAAAAAATTCTTCAAGGAAACATTGTTGTAATTACTGGAGGATTTGGTGCAATTGGTTCTGCAACTTATAAACTTTTTAAAAGTTATGGTGCTGAAATTGTTCTCTTAGATTATGACGCAAAAAAAGTAACAGAAATGCAAAGTAAAATTTCAGATCTTTGTTTACATTGTGATGTACGAAATAAAAATAGTGTTAAAACTTCTTTTAAAAAAATAAATGAGATATATGGTGGTGTTGATATTTTAATCTCTAATGCAGGCACTGCAATTGGTGGGTCAATTGCTGAAGTAGATGATAAAATTTTAAGAGAAAGCTTTGAGGATAATTTCTTTTCTCACCAAAATTGTGCATCAGAAACAATTAAAATAATGAAAAAACAAAATATTCAAGGATGCTTATTATTTAATATTTCAAAACAATCAGTAAATCCTGGAAAAAATTTTGGTCCTTATGGTCTTCCAAAAACTGCTTTATTAAGTTTATGCAAACAATATGCAGTAGATTATGGTTCACTTGGAATAAGATCTAATGGTGTTAATGCTGATAGAATTAGAAGTGGCCTGCTTAACGATGGAATGATTAAATCTCGTGCAAAAGCTAGAGAAGTTTCTACAGATGAATATATGAGAGGAAACTTACTCTTAAATGAAGTTAAAGCTGAAGATGTTGCTAAAGCATTTTTTCATTTAGCGGTTTCAAAAAAAACTACTGGTGCAGTTTTGACTGTAGATGGTGGAAATATCGCTGCTTCTCTAAGATAATTGATTTAATTTTATTCTTGCAATTTCTAAATTTTATCTTCAAAGTTAAGATATTAAAAAATGTCTGATACTATTAAATATTTTCTAGAAGAAAGCAAAATGCCGAAGACTTGGTATAATATTGCTTCAGATCTTCCAAAACCTCTTGATCCAGTTTTGCATCCAGGAACATTAAAACCAATTGGACCAGATGATTTAGCTCCTCTATTTCCTATGGCATTAATAGGACAAGAAGTTTCTCAGGAAAGAGAAATTGAAATTCCTGAGCCTGTTAGAGACATTTATAAACAATGGAGACCTTCACCACTTTACAGAGCTAGAAAATTAGAAAAACATTTAGATACTCCAGCAAGAATTTATTACAAATATGAAGGTGTAAGTCCTTCAGGTAGTCACAAACCAAATACAGCTGTTGCACAAGCTTTTTACAATAAAGAAGAAGGAACAAAAAAAATTACTACTGAAACAGGTGCTGGACAATGGGGTACATCGTTAGCATTTGCTTGTAAGTTATTTGGAATAGAGCTTGATGTTTATATGGTAAAAGTGAGTTTCGAGCAAAAACCTTATAGAAAATTAGTAATGCAAACATATGGCGCAAGATGTGTTGCAAGTCCATCAAACGAAACAGATAGTGGTAAAGCTATTTTAGCAAAACACCCTGATAGCTCAGGAAGCTTAGGTATTGCAATTTCAGAAGCAGTTGAGATGGCTGCTAAAAATCCAGATACAAAATACGCACTTGGCAGTGTACTTAACCATGTGCTTATGCATCAAACAATTGTTGGTAATGAAGCATTGCTTCAAATGGAAATGGCTGATGATTATCCAGATATTTTAGTTGGGTGCACAGGTGGTGGTAGTAACTTTGCAGGATTAGTTTTTCCATTTATTGGTAAAAAATTCAGAGAAGGATTAAAAACAAGAGTGATTGCTTGTGAGCCAAAATCATGTCCTTCTCTTACAAAAGGTAAATTTGTTTATGACTTCGGTGACACTGGAAGATTAACACCACTAATGAAAACACATACATTGGGATCTCAATTTGTACCACCAGCAACACACTCAGGTGGATTAAGATATCATGCTATGGCACCTATGGTTAGTCATCTTAAAGAGATTGATGCTATTGAAGCAAAAGCTTACGGTCAAAAAGAATGTTTTGAAGCGGGTGTGAATTTTGCAAGAACTGAAGGAATAGTTCCTGCGCCTGAGGCAACACATGCGGTTAAGGGTGCAATTGATGCAGCTTTAGAGTGCAAGAAAAAAGGAGAATCTAAATCAATTTTATTTAATCTTTGTGGTCACGGTCACTTTGATATGAAAGCTTATGGTGATTTCTTTGATGGAAATTTAGCTGAGGATAAATTTGATCAAGCAAGTGTTGATAAAGCTTTAGAAGAATTGCCAAAAATTGCTTAATTTAAAAATTGAGTCTAATAAAACCATTTTGCGGAATAAGACCTAAGAAAAAGTTAGCAAAGCAAGTAACCTCTCCAAACATTAGTTATATTGATAACTACAAGCCAAATAAAAAATTAAATTTTCTTAATTTATTAAATGCTAACGAAATCAAAAAATCCAAAAAAATTCTTAAAAGCCTCAAGGATAAAAGCATAATTCAAGAGGATAAATCTAGTCATTTCTATTTATATAGAATTACTTATAAGAATAAAAAGCTTCTTGGAGTGGTTGGAAAGATAAATTTAGATAATTACGATGACAAAAAAATATTGGGTCATGAAGAAACTTTTAGTGATAGGATTCAAAAAAGAAAAGAACAGCTGATTAAATTTAATTGTCAAATAAGTCCAATTTATACCACATACAAAAGTACCAAAAGCTCATTAAAAAAATTAAGAAATATTTTTAATTTTAAACCAGATTATAATTTTAAATCTAAAGATAACTGTAGACATGAACTTTGGGTTGTTAAAAAAGCAAGTAAAGAAGCATTGCTAAAAAAATATCTGCAAAAAATTAAAAAAATCTATATTTGTGATGGACATCACCGAATTCAAGCTATGTTAAAAAGTAGAAAAAAAATTGCTCCTATGGTAATTGCTTTTCCAGATAAACAAGTTCAAATATTAGATTATAATAGAGTTTTAAAAACAAATTTAAAATTCAATAAAATTAAAGAAATAATTTCAGCAAACTTCTCCATAAATATTTCAAAGAAAAATAAAAAAATTAAACAAAATCAAATTGAAATGTATGTAAATAAAAAGTGGTATACAATTAAACCATTCAAAGAAACCAAAGAATTAGATGTAACAATATTGAGAAAGTTAATATTAAACAAAATTTTAAAAAATAAAAAAAAAATTAAATTCGTGTCAGGATTTAAAGGTAAAAAAGCTTTAGAAAACTTAGTAAATTCCAAAAAATATAATTTAGCATTTAGACTATTTCCTACAGAAATTTTACAAGTTTTATCTTTTGCAGAAAAGAAAAAATATATGCCTCAAAAATCTACTTGGTTTCATCCAAAACCACTTGATGGATTAATTTCCTCTAGAATTAATTCTTAAATAACTCTTTTAAACCCTTAGATGATGCATCTGAAATGCCTCTTTCAGTGATCAATCCAGTTACATATTTAGCGGGTGTTACATCAAATGCTAAATTCATAGCCTTACTTTTTTTTGGATAAATCAAAACTTTTTTGACTTTATTGTTCTCATCAACACCCTCTACATAAGATAATTCCTCAGAGTTTCTTTCCTCAATAGGAATGTCTTTTGCATCTTTAATATTCCAATCAATAGTTGAACTTGGGAGTGCAACATAAAAAGGAACATTGTTATCATGTGCAGCTAAAGCTTTTAAATAAGTTCCAATTTTATTACACACGTCTCCATTAGATAAAGTTCTATCTGTTCCAACAATACACATATCAACTTGACCTCTTTGCATTAAAATACCTCCGGTATTGTCAGCAATAATAGTATTGGGTATTTCTTCCTCATTTAACTCATATGAAGTTAAATTTGCACCTTGGTTTCTTGGTCTTGTTTCATCTACCCAGACATGGACGGGAATTCCTTTTTTGTGAGCATGATAAATAGGCGAAGTTGCTGTTCCCCAATTAATAGTTGCTAACCATCCTGCATTGCAATGAGTTAAAATATTTACTGTACTTTTTTTCTTATTGTAAATTTCTTCAATTATTCTTAATCCTTTAATACCAATATTTTCACAAAACTTTTCATCTTCATCGCAAATTTCTTTAGCTTCTTTTAAAGCTATATCTAAAATTTGATCACTATTGATACCAGATAAATTTTTCATCATACGATCAACTGCCCATTTCAAATTTATCGCAGTAGGCCTTGATTTAATTAATTCTTCTGAACATTTACTTATAAATTCCTTAGAGTTGTTCTCATGAATGGCTAAAACTATTCCATAAGCAGCTGTTGCTCCAATTAAAGGAGCACCTCTAACCTCCATAAATTTGATTGCATTGATTGCATCTTTAACTGATTTAAGATCTTTTATTATAAATTGATGTGGAAGTTTTGTTTGATCAATTATTTTTACTATCTTATCCTCGTACCATATTGTTCGATATTCTTTTCCTTGAATTCTCATTTACTTAAAACTCTACCCGCAACCGTTTTTAGCTTATGTATTGTTTTTTGGGTTCGTTTTTCTGGCGCAGTAATAATAGCTACATCTAAACAATTATTAGTTGGATCATTTGGATCTATATGGCTCTCAAAATTATCAACTAAGTTTTTTATCATCACTTTTGCTTTTTCAGCATTTCCTAACAAAACTTTTATTACTTGTTGAACATCAACGTTTTCATGATCTGGATGCCAACAATCAAAATCAGTAACCATTGAAACTGAGGCATACCTAATTTCTGCCTCTCTTGCGAGTTTAGCTTCAGGCATGTTCGTCATTCCAATAACATCTGCTTTCCAAGATCTATATAAATTAGATTCTGCTAATGTTGAAAATTGAGGTCCTTCCATAACAACGTATGTTCCATTCCTTTGATATTCTATTTTTGATTTTTTAATCGCATCTTCACAAGCATTCATTAGTCCATTAGATGTAGGATGTGCCATCGATACATGGGCAACAATTTCATCATCAAAAAAAGTTTTTACTCGTGCAAAAGTTCTATCAATAAATTGATCAACAATAACAAATTTACCAGGTGGCAACTCTTCTTTCAAAGATCCTACGGCTGATACTGAAACAATATCAGTGACACCTAATTGTTTTAGTGCATCAATGTTTGCTCTAAAATTTATGTTTGAGGGAGAAACAAAATGACCCCTTCCATGCCTAGGTAGAAAATAAACTTCTTTATTATTATAATTAGTTTTTAAAATTTGATCAGAAGGTTTTCCCCAAGGAGTATTAATTTCTAACAATTCTCTATTAGTAAATTCTTCAACATCATAAAGACCACTACCACCAATAATTGCTAATTTATTTGTTGTCATAATTTAAAATATATTTATTTATAATTAAGTATTATGAATTTAAAAGATCATATTAGATCAATTCCTGATTATCCTAAAAAAGGTATTCTATTTAGGGATATAACTACTCTAATTAAAAACGAGGAAGCTTTTGCTGAAACAATTAATCAAATTATTGAAAGATCTAAAAAATACAAAATTGATAAAATTGCTGCAATAGAATCAAGGGGTTTCGTGTTTGCTTCTGCCGTTTCTTATATACTTAAAAAACCTTTTATTATGTTGAGAAAAAAAAATAAATTACCAGCTGAAGTACATTCTGTAGATTTTCAATTAGAATATGGTACTGCAACTATTGAGGTTCACAAAGACTCTATTTTAAAAGATGAATCTATTTTAATAATTGATGACTTAATTGCAACAGGTGGTACTGCAAAAGCTGCTGCTAAATTGGTTGAAATGTGTGATGCAAAAGTAGCTGCATTTGTTTTTGTTATTAATTTATTTGATTTAGGTGGATCAGATAATTTGGTAAATAAAAATTATAAAGTTGAAAATTTAATAGAATTTCCAGGACATTAAATGGTAGCGGGAAGTGGGATCGAACCACTGACCTCGGGCTTATGAGTCCCGCGCTCTAACCAACTGAGCTACCCCGCCATAAAAAAGATACTTTTATTATAAATCAATAATTTTTCAATACACTTTTAACCTAAACTAGATCAATAGATAAGCAATTAATCCGCTTACCATTGCTAGTAAAATAGCGCTAAAGAAAAGTTTTTTTTTTAAAGATTTTTTTTTATTTAATCGAACTCTGTTAAGTAGAATATTTACATTAGTAGTTTTATAAGGATCTATATACAAATCTTTTTTTAGTTCTGTATCATTTTCATACAAACTAGGGTCTCTATCTTTATTTCTCACAATTATATTTAAACATGTGTTTAATATTAACGCAAACTTAAACTAATTATTTTTAAAATTAGTTTGTTTCAATGGTTTAAATATAATTTCAGCTGGATATTTAATTTTTTCAATTTCTATTGAAATATTCCCATTTAAAAGTTCATCATCTGAATAATCGTTATTTATATAACCAAATGATAGATTTTTTTTGAAATTAAAAGAATAATTGCCTGATGTTGTTCTTCCAATAATCTTATCATCTATATAGATTGGTTCATCATGAAGTAGAAGAGGTTTACCGGGTTCATTATTTTTTAGAACAAACATAGCAAACTTCCTATCAATTTTTTTATCTTTTATTTTTTCCAATGCTTCTCTTCCAATAAAATTAAATTCTTTTTTATAACTAATTGTAAAGTTAAGGCCTGCTTGGTATTGATTTTCTTCAGGTGAAATATCATGCCCCCAATGTAAAAAACCACTTTCCATCCTCATTGTATCTAATGCATGCATTCCACAATTAGATAAATTATATTTTTTTCCTTTTTCTATTAATTTCTCGTAAATATTTTTAGAGTCTGAAGTTTTAACATAAAGCTCATAACCTAACTCACCAACATAAGATAATCTTTGAGTCCATATTTTTGTTCCATCAATTTCTATATATTTTGAATTCGCGAACTTAAAATTTTCATTACTAAAATCATCTGAACTTAAATCTTGTATTAACAATCTACTTTTTGGTCCGAATATTCCAAACACACAATAATCATCAGTAACGTCAGTTAACTCAACACCATCCGATAAATGCTTTTTGATATGAAATTTATCTCTTTCTCTCGTTGCTGCAGAACTAATAATTCTAAAATGATTTCGATCAATACAAACTACTGTAAGATCTGTTTCTATTCCTCCATAATTATTAAGCATATGAGTATAAGTACATTTTCCAGGTTCCTGCTTTATATTTGATGTACAAATTCTCTGAAGATCTTGATTAGCTTTTTCAGATTTAATTTCAAATTTAGAAAATGGAGACAAGTCGTATAGACCAACATTTGTTAGTGTGTTATTAGTTTCGTATTCAACTGATGGATACCAGTTTTGGTAATTGTAACTATATTCATACTCTGCTTTTTCTCCATTAAGAGCAAACCACATTGGTCTTTCGTATCCAGCGGAAACTCCAAAGCATGCACCAAAACTTTTTAATTCATTATGGTATGGTAGTTTTTTTACATTTCTAGATGTTTTGTGTTGTTTATAAGGCCAATGCATTCCATACAAATCTCCAAGAGATTCTGTGATACGATCTTTAATAAAACCTAAATCTGAATGAAACTTTTGAAATCGCTTTATATCATAATTAAAAATATCTTCATTGATATGACCAGTCATTAACCATTCCGCAGTTACCTTTCCAACTCCACCACCACTACCAATTCCAATGCTATTCAAACCACAACTAACAAATAAATTTTTAACTTCAGGAACTTCACCTAATAGAGAATTGGTATCAGGGGTAAAAGATTCTGGTCCTGAAAAAAACTTTCTTATTCCAGCTTGCTCTAAAACTGGAAATCGTTTCATGGATTTTTCTAAATAAGGTTCAAAATGATCAAAATTTTCTGGAAATTCTCCAAATGAAAAATCTTCTGGAACTTTATTAGTATCCTTAAATGCTGGAATTGATTTACCTTCAAATATACCAATTAAAAGTTTTCCAGCATCTTCTTTAATATAAGTGCTGCTATCAAAATCTCTTATAACAGGTAATGTTGGTGAAAGATTTTCAATTGGCTCTGTAATAACATAAAAATGTTCTGCAGGATATAAAGGAATACTTACTCCTATTTTTTCTCCAATTTGTCTAGACCACATACCTGTTGCAAGAACTACATATTCACATTCAATATCTTGTCCATTAACTCTAACACCACTAACTCTACCATTTTTAGTTAATATTGTTTCAACAGGTGATTGCTCAAATATTTTTGCTCCACCTAATCTTGCACCTTTTGCCAACATGTGTGTAACACCACTTGGATCAGCAGCACCATCACCAGGCATCAATACTCCACCTTTTAAATCTTCCGTATACATAATTGGATAATTTTTCTTTATTTGATCTTTATCTAAAATCTTAATATCAACATCATACAATTGAGCCGTAGTTGCCTGTCTTTGAAGTTCTTGCCATCTAGCATCTGTTTGAGCAATCGATAGTGCTCCATTAATTCTTAAACCTGCTAAGTGATCAACTTCTTTTTCTAATTTTTTGTAAAGATCTAAGGTATATTTTCTAATTTTTGTAACTGCAGCTGTTGGACCTAATTGACTAACTAATCCTGCTGCATGCCAAGTTGTACCTGATGTTAATTGATCTCTTTCCAAAAGCACAACATCTTTCCAACCAAATTTTGTTAAGTGATAAGCAACTGAACAACCTATAACCCCACCTCCAACAACAACTACCTTTGTGCTAGAAGGATATTTTTTTTCCATTACTAATGTTTGACAGCTTCTCCTGGGTCTACATAGTTGTGACCAAATACATCTGCAACTGCTTTATAAGTAACCATACCTTTGTGAACATTTAATCCAGCTAAAAAGTTTTTATCTTCACTTAATGCTTTTTGATAACCATTGTTAGCAAGTTTAACTAAATAAGGTAAAGTTGCATTGTTTAATGCTAATGTTGAAGTTCTTGGAACTCCACCTGGCATATTAGCCACGCAATAATGAACAACGTCGTCAACTATGTAAGTAGGTTCACCGTGAGTAGTTGGTTTACTTGTTTCTACACATCCACCTTGATCAATTGCAACATCAACTATTACAGAACCTCTTTTCATACTTTTGATCATTTCTTTTGTAACTAATTTTGGAGCTTCTGCACCTGGAATTAAAACTCCTCCTACTAATAAGTCTGCTTCAGAAACTAATTTTGGAAGATCAATTTTATCACTTTGTTCTGGAATAATTTTATCACCAAACATCTCTACTAATTGTTTTAATCTAGCCTCTGATTTATCAACGATATGAACTTTAGCTTGCATTCCTGTTGCAATAACTGCAGCATTTTCACCTACAACACCACCACCTAAAATTACTACAGTTCCACCGGTTACACCTGGAGCACCACCTAACAAAAGTCCTCTACCGCTTTGATTTTTTTCTAAACAATGAGCACCAGCTTGAACAGACATACGTCCTGCAACTGCACTCATCGGAGCTAATAATGGTAATCTCCCATTATCATCTGTTACAGTTTCGTAAGCAATATTAACACTCTTTGATTTAATTAATCCTTCAGTTAACTCTTTCGCTGCAGCTAAGTGAAGATATGTGTAAACAATTTGATTTTCTCTAATCATATCAACCTCAACTTTTTGAGGTTCTTTAACTTTAACAATTATGTCTGCATCATTAAAAATATCGGCTGCAGTGCTTGCTATTTTTGCACCTGCATTTGTATATTGATCATTTTCAAATCCAGCTTCAAAGCCACCATTGTTTTCAACAATAACTTCGTGACCTTCAGAAACTAAGGTTTTAACACTTTCTGGTGTTAAACCTATTCTGTTTTCTTGAGGTTTTATCTCCTTAGGTACGCCTATCTTCATAAGCACTCTCCATGTCTTTTAAAAAACTAATTAGTTCTTTTGGTTTTTTTGATAGTTTGTAATTCCTGTTCTAAGTTTATCAATAATCTCATCTATATGTTTTTCTTCACATATAAACTGAGGAGCGATAATCAAACAGTCACCAGTTGCTTTAAAGTTCACACCTGCTTCATAACAAGCTTTAAAACATTCGTATCCTGCTTTACCTGGTTTAGTATTCATTTTCATATCAATACCACCCATCATTCCATAACCTCTTATGTTCTCAACAGACTCTAAGTCTTGAAGAGAAAATAATCCTTTTTGAAAATAAGGTGCTAAATTTTTTGCTCTGTTAAAAATATCTTCTTTTTCAAAAATATCTTGAACAGCTAAACCTGCTGCTACTGCAACTGGAATTCCTGAATAAGTATATCCATGAAATAATTCAACAGATCCCATCGGAGAAGCATCCATTACTGCATCGTAAATTTCATCTTTACATGCAACTACACCCATTGGAACAACACCGTTAGTTGTTGCTTTAGCCATAGTCATCAAATCTGGAGTAACACCAAATTCATGACTTGCAAAAGAAGAACCTGTTCTTCCCCAACCAGTAATCACTTCATCAAATATTAAAAGAATTCCATGCTTGTCACAAATTTCTCTTAATCTTTGTAAATATCCTTTTGGTGGAACTAAAGTTCCAGTAGATCCAGCAATTGGTTCAACGATACATGCTGCAATATTTTCTGGTCCAAAGTTACTTGCAATTCTCTCTAAGTCATCTGCAAGATCTCCTCCTGTTTCAGGTTGACCACTAACAAATTTGTGTTCTGGTAAATGTGTGTGTCTCATGTGTTGAACACCTGGCATTAAAATGCTTGCAAATGTTTTAACGTTATTGATCATTCCACCAACTGAAACACATCCAATATTCATTCCATGATAACCTCTTTCACGTCCTACAAATCTAAATCTATGAGCGTTTCCTTTTGCTCTGTGATAAGCAATTGCAATTTTAATTGCAGTTTCAACAGCTGTTGAACCACAAATAGTAAAAAACATTTTGTTTAAATCACCTGGAGTGTGTTTTGAAATTTTTGTAGCTAATTCAAATGAACCACCAAAACCTTGTTGAAATGGTTGAGCGTAATCTAAAGTTTCTAATTGTTTAGTAACTGCTTCTGTAATTTCTCTTCTTCCATGTCCTAACGGATTACAAAATAATCCTGAGCTCGCATCAATTTGTGTTTTTCCATGGTGAGTTTTTAAATAAACTCCTTTTGCTTCAGTGATTAATCTTGGGTTTGCTTTAAAATCTTTATTCGATGTAAACGGCATCCAATGTTCATTTAATGAATTTGGAACTGAAGTTCTTGTTTCTGAGCTCATAAATTTTTTCTCTCTTTATTAACTGTTATAAATATTTCAAACTATTAGACTAAATCAATTACTTTGCTAGAGAAATTTTGACCACTCAAAATGATGCGTCATAAGTATACAACTTTTAATTGAACCTATCTTTTTGTTTTACAACTGGTCAAAATTGAATTTAAATAACGATAATTTAATTAAATTAACATAGGGGAATAAATGAAAAAAATACTAAGTTTTATTCTAGGATCTATTTTTGCTCTTAACCTTTCAATTTCAGTTGCAAACTCTGCAGCTAATGAGGTTAGAGTTGCATACTTTCTAGAATGGCCAAGTCCAAATCTAGAGGACATGCAGAAGAAAAATTTTGCAAAAGCTCTTGGTGTACCAGTTAAGTGGACAAACTTCACTAACGGTGGTGCTATGACTGATGCAATGTTAGCAGGAGATATAGATATTTCTTACTCACAAGGTTTAGTACCTTTCATCAACGCTGTAAAATCTAACGCGCCAATCAAATTAGTTGATATCGCAATGGAATATGGAATGGGTGGAACTACTTGTGTAACATCAAATGCATCTGGAATTACAAAAGCTAACGCTACTGAATTAGAAGGTAAAAAAGTTGCTGTTCCACTAGGAACAATGGCTGAATACGTTTTTGATGAAAGTATGAAAGTTGTTGGTGCTGACAGAGGTAAAATGGATATCATTCAAATGGACCCAGAAGAAGGTGCTGCTGCATTAGTAAGTGGTGATGTTGTAATGGCATGTTTATTTGGTGGTAACTCTATTAAAGCAGCAACTGCAGTTGGTTCAAGATTATTAACTGTAGATGAAGCAAGAGCTGCTGGTATCTTAGGTATAGATATCACATCTGTTACAGATAAATTCATGAAAGAAAATCCAGGAATGCTAAGAACTTTCATCGAAGTAACTCACGAAGCAAACGACAGATACAGATCAGGTAAATCTGATATGAATTCTATGGCAAAAGCTTCTGAAATGAAAGTTGCTGACATGAAAGAAACTTTAAGTGGATTTAAATTCTTAACTCCAGAAGAAACTAAAGCTTCTATGGAGAGCGGAAACCTTGATGCGTTCTTAAAAGGAATGGGAACTCCATCAGGTAACGTAGACACAAGTTTCTTACCTTTATAATTTTAAAGGTTTAAAACTTTTTAAATAGGCACTGATTTAAAAATTAGTGCCTATTTTTTTTAAAAAATTTCTAATATAAGGGCGCTATGAGTGATCTTGTTTCTCAAAATCTAAATATGATTTTTAAAACTCCAAAAGGAGAAACAGTTCATGCATTAAAAGATGTTAGTTTTACTTTAAAAAAAGGAGAACTGCTTACTGTTCTTGGCCCATCTGGTTGTGGAAAAACAACTTTACTTAATATTACTGCTGGATTTTTAAGACCTACTTCGGGAAAAATTACTTTAAATAATAATGAAATCGATGGACCTGGTGTTGAACGAGGAATGGTGTTTCAACAAGGTGCTTTGTTTGAATGGTTAACAGTTGCTGAAAACGTGAACTTTGGCCTTCGTATGAAAAAAGAAGATCCAAAAGTAACAGCAAAAAAAGTTGAAGAATGGTTAGATATTGTTGGACTAAAAGGATTTGGTAACACCCCAACCTATCAATTATCAGGTGGTATGCAGCAAAGAGTTGCTCTTGCAAGATGTCTTATTAATGATCCTGATTTAATTTTAATGGATGAACCTTTAGGTGCTTTAGATGCATTAACTAGAGAAAAGATGCAGTCTTTAGTTTTAAAAATTTGGAAAGAAACTGGAAAAACAATTATTTTAATTACTCACTCTGTAGAAGAGGCTCTTTTACTTGGTGAAAGATTATATGTAATGGCGCCAAGACCAGGGAGAATACATAAAGAGTATAATCTTCCATTTGCTGAAATGGGTCTTACTCAAGATTTAAGAGAAATTAAAAAAAATAAAGAATTTTCATCAACAAGAGAAGAAATTTTATCCATGATCTGGAATATGGAAGAAGAGATAATGGGGAAAGATAATTAATGTTAACACAATTTGTAACAATACTTATTATCGTTTCAGTTATTGGATGTATTCTTTATGGAAGAAGATTAATCAAAACTGAAAAAGTAGATGCCGTTTTTGGAAATCCAGAAAGAGCTAAAGGTGGAACGCACTGGGTAATTGTTGGTAGTAGTGCAATCTTGATGCTTTGGCTTTATTATTCATGGGATATTGCAAAAGGTTTTTATCCAAAATCAGCAAATGAATTATGTCAGGTTGCTAAAATCAATGAGTCGTTATTAGGTCTAAAATATCAGTTCCCTATTGAAGAAAGAGAATTCAAAAGTACATCCATTATTAAAACTGAAAATAAAAATCTTGTAAAAATTGCAAATGAAATAAAAGGATCTCCAGATCTAAATGATCAACAAAAAACAATTCTTGTAAGCTACATTGATAGAACTTCTAAATTAATTCCACTTTTAACAAGTGAAGAGTTAATGGAAATGGATACAAAAATTAAACTCCAAAAAATAACAGAAGAAATAAGACTTCTAAGTTCTAATTTCCAAAAAAAGGATTATCCTTTTGAAACAGATGCTCAAAAAACTGAAAGACAAAAACTTATTGATGAACAAGGTGGCTGGGGAATTACAACAATTGACTCAGGGAGTGGTTCTATTGAAAACACTATTGAAATACCAACTGCACCACAAACTAACAAAGGTTTAAAATTTCATGCAGCTGCAATAGAGTTAAAAAAAATTGACGACAAATTTTTTAAATTAAAAAACCATAACCCACCATTCAAAAGCTCAATTAAACAACTTAAAGATGACATTAAAGCTTACAGAAAAGGTTTGGATGATAGTGAAGAAATAGCATCTGACTATGCAAAAAATATTGTTAAAATTGCAAGAAGAATAGAGTTTGCAAGTATCTACCCTCCAAATGCATTAAATGAAATGCAAGCAGCAATTATAGAATTTGATGAGTTACAAAATAAAGAACAAGCTGGATTAAGATTAATCGATATCCTTTTATTTCCTGCTGGAACAATTATAGCAAGTGGACCTACTTGTTCAGAACAAGGTTCTGGTAGATGGTTACCTAAACCATCTGATACATTTAATAAGTTTGTATTGATGTCCAAACCAAGTGTTGGATACAAAAATGTTCCTCTTTTATGGATTGAAATGGTTGATGTTAGTAAAATGATTGGCTTCGTTTTACCAGATTGGATAGCTGATATCTTGCCTGGTGAATATCCGGTTCATACAAAAGATGGAATAGTTAAAGAGAACTTTAAAAGCAATGTTTTAAAAGTTGTTACTGGTGACTTTAAATTATTCAAAGTTCCTGTTCCGTACGGACATATCTGGGATTCATTTATGAGGGTATTTTTAGGATTAGTGTTTGGAATTATTATTGGTGTTCCATTAGGATTATTTATGGGTCTAAACAGATTTGCAAAAGGTTTCTTTGACCCATTAATTGAACTTTATAGACCGGTTCCCCCACTTGCTTGGGCTCCGTTAATTATTTCTGTACTTGGAATTGATAACTCTGGAAAAATATTTTTATTATTTATGGTCTCTTTATCTATTATGATTATTTCAGCAAGAGCTGGAGCATCAGGAACTCAATTATCTAAAATTCATGCTGCTCACTCATTAGGAGCTACAAAAAAACAAATATTAAGATATGTAATTTTCCCAAATTCTCTTCCAGAAATTTTAACTGGAATAAGAGTTGCGGTTGGTATGTGCTGGGGAACATTGGTTGCAGCAGAATTTTTAGCTGGAACAACTGGTATTGGTTTCGTTGAAAACGTTGCTAAAAAATACTTCCAGTACGAAGTTATTTGGATAACGATATTTATTATGGGTCTTCTTGGTTTATTATTCGATGTAACTCTAAGAAAAATAATCGATAAAACTATTCCATGGCGTGGAAAAGGTTAATTGTCTTTTTTTAAGAACTAAACTTTTTTAACAAAACTGATTGCAGCACCAACGGTAGTTAAAAATCCAGCTAAAGGTAGGATGGCAACTGCATATTTTTTAGGCATATAATTTGGTTTGAACTCAACACCTTGCATACTAATTTCAAAATACCACATTTCCCAATACTTTCCTCTCATGCCTTCTACAAGTTCAATTCCATAAATAATTAGAACAACACCAATTATCATAATCATAACTTTCCAGAACTGACGAATGTATAGCGAAACTCTCTCAGGCAATTTTTCATAAATTAAATTTAAAGCTACATGCTCATTGTCTCTAGCTGTCAAAGAAAGAGCTATAAACATCAACCAAATATTACTTAATACTGTTAGTAAATCTCCCCAAACAGGCGGATTATTAAAAACATATCTCATCGTAACATTATAAAGAGTGAAACCAACCATTGCTGCTAAAAATATTGAGCACATCGCTTCAAGTATCCGATGAACAAAACGATCAATACTATTTAAAAATTTCATCATTAATTACTCAATAGATTAGGAAGAAACATTGTTAACTCTGGAACAACTAAGATAAAAAATAAAAGTAAGAAAAGTCCAACTAGGTAAGGAATTAAAGCAACAGCAACTTTTTCTAAACGGACTTGTGCTATTGTTGCAGATGTAAAGTAAGCAACACCAACAGGTGGTGTCACTGATCCAATTAAAAATCCTACTATTACAACGATTGCTGCTTGCACCTCAGGAAATCCAGCTTGAGACATAACGTTCACAAGCACTGGACCAACAATGATAATGTTTACTGCTGAGTCCATTACTGTTCCAAGAAGAAAAATGAATAATATTAATGCTAAAATAAATAATATAGGAGAGTCTGCTAAACCTAAAAGCCAAGCTTCTAGATCACCAATTGCTCCAAGAGAAGTAAGTAACCAACTAAAAGGTCCCGAAGCAGCTATGATAATAAAAACCATTGCTGAATTACGGAATGCTCTACGAAAAGCTCCTGTACAATCTTTCCATTTGATAGTTCGATAAACAAATACACCTGTAAACAACGCAACTAAAGCAGTAATAGCACCTGCCTCAACAACCGATGCGACACCTCCCATCACTGAACCTACTAATACTAAAGGTATTAAAAGAGCAAACGAAGAACGATATAATTCTTTGCCAGCTCTACGCACTGAGAATGGTTGATCGCTTCGTTCAAAATTATATTTAACAGCGAAGTAATGATTAATTACCATTATGACAACACCAATCAAAATACCTGGGACAATTCCAGCTGCAAATAAAGATGCAATAGAAATCTCAGTTGCGTTTGCAAGAACAATCATCATGATACTAGGTGGAATAATCCCTCCTATTGTAGAACTTACACCTGTAACTGCAGCTGAAAATGCAGCAGGATAACCTGCTTTTTTCATTGCTGGTAAAACTAATGCTCCAACGGTTGCTGTATCTGCTACAACGGAACCATTCATGCCTGCAAAAAACATACTCACAAGAACATTAACTTGAGCCAACCCTCCTCTAATACGTCCAATTAATGCTCTACTTAAAGCTACTAAACGGTCAGTAATTGTTGCGCTTGTCATCAACTCGCCAGTTAACATAAAGAATGCTATTGCTGTCAATGGAACCGAGTCTATGGCGGTAAACATTTGACTGGGAATTAAAACAAGAGGAACAGCATCTGTTAACAGAATATAAACAAATGGTATCAGTATTAATATAAAGCCAATTGGAGCCCCTAGTAAAATTAGTAAAAGGAGTACTACAAGTAAAATAATACTTTCCATAGATATTTATAAGTTATGATTATTTTTAGGTAAAGACCATCTGATTCTAAAATAGAACTAAATGGTCTTCACAAAGTTTTAATTGAAGATTTATAAAGCTCCAGCTGCTTCTAACTGGGCTACAAATCCATCCATACCTTGTTCTAAAAGTACTCTTTTAGCTACTTCTGGTTCAAAAGTACCCTTAGCATCTAACCAAGCTCCGATTGCACCGGCTCTCCACTTAGTCATTTCTGCTTCTGTTGGAACATACCACTCTTTAGCAGATGCTTTAATTGCATCTTCACCATTTTTAATCCAAGCGTTATCCAACTCGTTTACTTTTTCTCCATAAGCATCAGCTGCTTCGTGTAACCATTTTCTTTGTTGGTCAGACAATGCATTGTACTGTTTAGCATCCATCGCTAAAATATTTCCAGACCACATTCCTCCGATCTCAGTGAAATATTTTGCAACTTCATGAAGTTTTGCTACATGCTGCCATGGACTAGCAACATATTGTCCTTCTACTACACCTGATTGAAGACCTTGATATAATTGGCTCCAGTCATAAGGTGTTGGTGTTGCACCCCAGTTTTTAACTAACATGAACTCAACTGGACTTTTAGTAGTTCTCCATTTAAGTCCTTTCATGTCATCTGGTTCATGAACAGGTTTGGTTGCATTTCCAAGTTGTCTAAATCCTCCACTTGAATATACAGAAAGGCAAATGTGGCCAGCATTCTCAAGTGCTAGTTTACATTGTCTTTCAGCTAACCATTCATCTGAAATTCTTTTAGCATCCTCTAATGATTTGAAAATAAAAGGCAAATCGAAAATTGCTAATTCAGGCCCAAAGTTACCGTAGTTTGCAGTAGAACTAGTCCACAAAGCTATAAGTCCTTGGTTAGCTTGTTCACCACATTTTTGCTCTGCACATAAGCTTCTTTGATAATGAGGTTCAATTTTCATTTTACCTCCAGATGCTTTCTCCATAGCTGGGATTAAAGCCTGGTCTATTGCGTCACCAATTGGCATACCCAATCTACCAGTAGTTCCAAGCTTAAGAGTTATTTCTGCATAAGCAGCTTGTGCAAAGAAAATAATCGCAACCACTTTGATAAGTGTCTTGCTAATTGTTTTAATAAACATTTTAATTATCTCCTCTTAGTTAGTTAAAGATAACTTGAACACTATAAAAAAATGTTTACTTTGTATACATTAATTTGATATGAACTATCACAAAAAATTTTCTAATTAAAATGGAATTGCACTCTTGGGTTGTACTAATAAATTGATTGTTAATCTATTTATTTTAGTCTCAAGGTGTCTTAGACTAAATTTTAGAAATAAAATAAATACAATGTATAGGAAAAATTTATGAGCTCAGGTAACAAGTACAAAGTAATAGCTAGTAAAATTAAATTTGAAGGAAGAGCATTTATTAACGGAAAATATGTTAATGCAATTGATGGAAAAAAATTTGAAACAATAAATCCTGCAACTGGTAAAAAACTTTGTGCTGTTGCAAAATGTAATCATAAAGATGTTGACTTAGCAGTTAAGGTTTCAAGAAAAGCTTTTAATAGTGGAGTGTGGTCTAAAAGTTCACCTGAACACAGGAAAGAAGTTTTATTAAAATTTGCTGAATTACTTAGAAAACATGGTGATGAAAATTCAGTTTTGGAATGTATAGATACAGGTAAACTTATTGCTGATTGTATTAATGAAGTCGCAAATGATGCTCCAATGCATTTTCAGTGGTATGGAGAATTAATCGATAAAGTATTTGGAAAAGTTGGTCCAACAGAACCCTCTATTACTAGTTTAATTGTTAAGGAACCAATTGGTGTTGTTGCTGGAATTGTTCCTTGGAATTTTCCTTTAATGATGGCGGTATGGAAAATGGCCCCAGCACTTGCAGCTGGTTGTTCAGTAATAATTAAACCAGCGGAGGATACACCACTCACAGCTATTAGAGTTGCTCAAATTGCAAAAGAAGCTGGCGTTCCGGATGGTGTTTTAAATGTGCTTCCAGGTTATGGTGATGTTGGTGAAGCTTTAGGTCGACACAAAGATGTTGATGCGGTTTCTTTTACAGGTTCAACTGAAGTTGGAGGATACTTTTTAAAATATGCAAGTGAAAGTAATTTAAAACCTGTTGCATTAGAGATGGGAGGAAAAAGTCCATTTATAGTATTAGAAGATGCTAAAATTACTGATGATTTAATAGATAATGCTATGAATTCTGCATTTTGGAATGGTGGACAGAACTGTTCAGCAAATATGAGACAGATAATTCATAAAAAAGTTAAAGATGAATTTTTACATAAAGTTATAAAAAAAGTTAAAAAATTAAAAGTTGGAGATCCATTAGATCTTAAATCAAATATGGGATCTATGATTTCAAAAGGTCACCTACAAACTGTTGATGGGTATATTCAAACAGGTATTGATGAGGGTGCAAAACTTTTATCCGGTGGTGTTTCCAGTAAGAAACAAAAAGGTTTTTATGCAAAACCTACTTTATTTGATGGATTGAAAGAAAATATGACAATCGCTCAAGAAGAAATTTTTGGACCAGTGCTTGGAGTGTTAACTGTAAAAAATGATGAAGAAGCTTTGAAAATTGCAAGTAATTCTAAATATGGATTACATGCGAGTGTGTTTACTCAAGACATAAACAGAGCATTTCATTTAGCTAAAAGTTTGCCTTGTGGAACTGTGTCAGTGAATACTTTTTCTGAGGGAGATATCAAAACACCTTTTGGGGGATATAAGCAATCAGGTTCATTAAGTAGAGATCAGGGTACTGAAGCTTTAAATTCATTTCTTCAAACGAAAACTATTTGGATAAGTCATAATTAATTGATGATCAAACCATACAAAATAAGTGTGCCTAAAAGCACACTTAATAATATTTACAAAAAAGTAAGAGCCTATCCATGGAACATGATGCAAAATTTAAATGGATGGGAGTATGGAACTAATTATAATTATTTAAAAAAAATATCTCAATATTGGGTTTCAAAATATAATTGGAAGAAATTTGAAAACAAAATTAATTCTTTTAAAAACTATAAGACTAATGTGGATGGTATAAATCTGCATTTTATTATTGAAAAAAGTAAAAATCCAAAATCTAGACCATTGTTACTTTTGCACGGTTGGCCAGGTAGTGTAATTGAATTTTTTGATATCATTCCAAAGCTTGCTCATCCTGAAAGATTTGGTGGAAAAATTGAAGATGGTTTTGATGTCATTGTGCCCTCTTTACCAGGATTTGGATTTTCAACTCCAATTAAAAAAGCTTTGGGTCCAAGAAGGATTGGAAAAATTTTAAATAAATTTATGGTCAAAAATTTAGGTCATAAAAATTATATTGTACAAGGTGGAGATTGGGGGGCTACTATTGCTGCATGGATTGGTCTTGATAGTGCAAAAAATTGCAAGGGAATTCATATTAATTGTTTACCAATAAGACATCCAAAAGGGCCAAGAAATAATAAAGAAAAAAAATGGGAAAAAAAATTCAACTTTGATCAAATAATGCAGGAAGGCTACAGAACTCAACAGGCAACAAAGCCACAAAGTTTATCTTATGCAATGATAGATAGTCCAGTTGGAACAGCAGCATGGATTTTAGAAAAGTTTCATGGTTGGTCGCACCTAAATAAAGGCAAAATAGAAAAAACATTTTCAAATGATGAATTAATATCAAACATAATGATCTATATAATTACAAATAGTTTTAATACTGCTGCTTGGATTTATTTTGGAAGAAGAAAAGAAGGTGGCAGGTCTTTTCCAAAAAATTTTAAAAAAATAAATGTTCCAACAGCAATAGCAGAATTTCCAAAAGAAATGCTAGAATGGCCTCCAAAATCTTACGTGAACAGAATTTTTAATATTAAAAGATGGAAAAAATTTCCTAAAGGTGGTCATTTTGCAGCTTTAGAGGTTCCAAATTTATTAATTAATGATATTAAAAATTTTTTTAACAAAGATTTAAAAATATTCAAATAAGTGAAAACACCCCTATTAAAAAAACAAGTAATTAAGATTTTTCAAAAGTTTGGTTTAAGTAAAGATCATGCTTTAATTTCTGCTAATGCTTTAATTAATGCAGAGTTAGTTGGAGCTTATGGCCATGGTTTATCAAGACTTAAAATGTATTGTGACCGAATTTCTAAAAAAGTAATTAATCCAAAACCAAGAATAAAAGTTAAGAAAATTTCATCTTCTATTTCTCATATTGATGCAAACAATAGTATTGGATTTGTTGCTGCTGATCTTGGAATAAAAACTGCAATTAAACATGCACAAAAAACTGGAATAGGTATGGTGGCTGTAAAAAATAGTGGTCATTATGGTTTATCAGGTTATTACGCTGAACAAGCAGTTAAGAAAAATTTAATTGCAATGATTTATACAAATGCTCCTCCAGCAGTAGCTCCTCACGGTGCATTAAAAACTTTATTTGGAACTAATCCAATTTGTTTTGGAACCCCTACAGGTTCTAAAATTCCTTTTATTTTAGATACATCAATCTCAATGATAAACAGAGGTAAAATTAGAGTTGCAGCAAGAAACAACCAAACAATTCCTGCGGGTGTAGCATTAGATAAATTTGGAAAACCAACTACTGATGCTAAAAAAGCATTAGCGGGAGTTCAATTACCTATTGCTGGTTTTAGAGGTTCGGGACTTGCTTGGATGGTAGATATTTTAAGTGGTGTAATAACAGGAGGAAATCATGCAGGTAGAGTTAAAGATCCTTTTGATGATTTTTCAGGACCACAAAATATTGGACATTTGTTTATAACGTTTAAAGCAAACTTATTTCAAAAAAATTATAATCAAAGAATTAAAGACAATATTAAAACAATTAAAAAACTTCCTAAGATTAAAGGTGTTAAAGAAATAATGTATCCAGGACAAAACAAATTTAATCGTTACAAACATAATCTTAAAAAAGAAATCAATATTCCAGATTTAATCAAAAAAGATTTGGAAACTTTAATAAGTTAAAAAACTAATAACACCTAAAGAAGCAACAACAGAAGATAGGATAATTGTTCTTTTTACCTTCTCTTTCTTTTTTTCATTAATAAGTCTTTGCTTTAGAACATTTATATCAACTGTCTTAACAGTTTCAGATAAATCAGAGGGGTTATCGATTTTAGCAAATGTTCTATTTAAGCTTTCTGTACTCATAATTTTTTTAATATAAAATTATTTAATCATTAGTATTTACATTATTACATATTAGGAATGTCCAAAATGGGTTGACTCTGATTTATGTATTGTCCATATTGGGTTTTTTTAAATTATGAGCATACTACCAAGCATATCTGACGCACTAGATGAAAAAAAAGTGACATCAGCAATCAATAAAAAATTTAATAATTTTGTTCCTGCTTTTTATAAATTTGTATCTGAATGGATAATCAACGCTTATTCAAATTTCAAAGACATAGAAATGTACATGATCTTGATCTATTTGGTTAATAATGATTTTAAATTTTATAGAAAAAATGGAATTCAGGTTGATTACAATACATTTTATCAGGACAAAACTTTAGAAATTGAGGAAATTAAAATTATTGAAATATCAGAGGCTCTTGAAATACCCAAAGAAAGTGTAAGAAGAAAAATTATTATATTAGAAAAACTAGGAGTGCTTAAAAGATCAAGAAAAAAAATTTTTATTGATAGAACTGCTTATGAAACAGTACGGCCAATTAGTGCATTAAAAAATATATCGTATTTAGTATCAATTTCCTCAAAAATTTTAAAACAAGAAAATAAAATTCCAAACTTTTTTTCTTCTGAAGAAATATCAGACACAATTAAAAAAAATTTCTCATTTTGTTGGTACGAATTTTATAAATTTATTTTTTCTTACTATTTCAGATGGAGAAAAATATTAGGCGATTTAGAAACATTAAGTATAGCTTTACTTATAATTTCTAATGCATCATCAAATAAAGATTTAATTATTCAGGATATAGATATTGAAAAATGGAGAAATAGAATTTCTCACGCAGATAAAGTTGGTTTAAATTCTATGTCAATATCAGACATAACTGGTATCCCAAGACCAACAGTTGTTAGGAAAGTAAATAGTTTGATTAAACAAGGATATGCTAAGATTGATCAAAAAAAATTAATTTCACTGAATATTGAAAAAAAAGTTTTTTCAAATACCCAGAAAATGCAAGAACGAACGGTTAAAGATGTTTCAGTACTAATTTATAAAATCTTAAATAAAGCTTCTATTAATTAGATCTTCTTAAAATATATATAAAAATAAATCCTGTAATATACATCACTAAAGCATAAGCAGCTGTTGGTATCATGTAAGCAACGTCATTAAAAATTTGGGTTGCTACAAATACTGCTAAAGTTCCATTTTGAAGACCACACTCTAACGAAATACATTTTCTTTGAGCAATTCCAGTTGCAAAAGCTTTAGCTATATAAAAAGCTAAAATCATCATCACTATATTTAAAATTAAAACCGCTATTCCAGCTTGAGCTAAATAATTAAAAATATTTTCTCTTTCCTCAATCCATATTGCTGCAAATACGATAACGAATAATAAACTAGTAGTTCTATTGACGATGTTAATATTTGAAGAAATAAAATTCTCTGCAAATCCTCTTATAACCATTCCTATAATTACTGGAACTGTAACAACTAAAGCCATTTTAAGTGCAATCCCTGTCATGGTAATCTCTGTAGACATTTCAGTAACCCCTAGCATTCCAGCTGAAGTAAAAACTATAAATGGAACTGAAATAATACTAATTAAACTTCCAACAGCTGTTAAAGAAATTGATAAAGCTACATCTCCATCTGCAAACTTAGTAAGAACATTTGATGTAACACCTCCTGGTGCTGCAGCTATAATCATTAAACCTAAAGCTATTTCGATTGGTAATCTTAAAATTAAAACCAATATATATGCAACAATTGGTAAAAGAATTAATTGGCAAGTTATTCCAATTAAAAAATCTTTTGGATTTCTAATCACTCTCGTAAAATCTTTTATAGATAAACCAAGTCCTAGGCCAAGCATTATAAGTGCTAAAGCTAATGGTGCTATTTTAGTTACAATCTCCAAATATCTACCCTCTCAGGAAAATTTTATATCATACATCTGTTATGGATAACTAAAAAAAAAATTAAACCTGAAAGTGTATTTTGTAATAAAATAGTAACAATTAAATTAAAATCATATTAACCTTTTATCCAATATAACTTTAGAGAGGATATTATGAATAAACTATTGAAAATAGCATCTATTGTCCTTCTTTTTTCATTAACAATGTTTGGCTTAACAAACAAAGCTTCTGCTGCAAAATTAACTTTATATTGCAGTGTTGAAATTGATGTTTGTGAAATGCTTGAGCAAGCTTATGAAAAAGAAACAGGCACAAAAGTTGCAATGACAAGAGCAAGTAGTGGTGAAACTTTTGCTAAAATAAAAGCAGAAGCTTCTAATCCAAAAGGAGATGTTTGGTTTGGTGGTACAGGTGATCCGCACTTAACAGCTGCTCAGGAAAATTTAACTGAAGAATATAAATCAAAACACTTTGATGATTTATTACCAGCAGCGCAAAACCAAGCAAAAAATGCTAACTATAAATCTGTAGGAATTTATGTTGGTGCATTAGGTTTTGGATACAATAAAGATCTTTTAGCAAAAAAAGGTCTTCCAGCCCCTAAATCATGGATGGACTTAACAAAACCTATTTATAAAGGTGAAATCCAAGTAGCAAATCCAAATTCATCTGGAACTGCTTACACAACTTTAGCTACAATTCTTCAAATTTTTGGAGAAGATAAAGGTTGGGATTACATGAAGAAACTTCATGCAAACATAAACACTTATACTAAATCTGGTTCTGCTCCAATTAAAGCAACTGGAAGAGGTGAAAACTTAATTGGTATTTGTTTCCAACACGATGGTGTGAAACAAACTAAAAAAGGTTTACCTGTAGTAACTGTTTCTCCTGAAGAAGGAACTGGTTATGAAGTTGGATCAATGAGTATTATTGCTGGTGCAAGAAACATGAAGGAAGCTAAAAAGTTTTATGACTGGGCATTAAGTCCTGCAATACAAACTATGGTGTTCACTTCAGGAAAATCTTTGCAAGTACCATCTAATACTAAAGCAAAAGCTGATCCTGATGCTCCAGATTTATCAACTATAAACTTGATTGATTACAATTTTAAAGTTTATGGAGATAAATCAACAAGAGCGAGTCTGTTATCTAAGTGGGATAAAGACGTATCTGTAATTCCTAGATAATTTTAGGAATTAATGAGAGGGCTCGTCATTTGTTGGATACTTATAGGTGGAGTAGGTTTTTTTATCTTCCCATGGTATGTAACGGGTGACGGGTTTTTCTCAATCAATTGGATTTTAGAGTATTCTTTAGAAGATTATGGCTCTGCCCTACCTCAAGTTTTTATAAATAAAAAATATTGGTTATTCCCATTAATCTTTCCATTATTTTTACCTTTAACCACAATTAAATTAAATCAAACCAATCCTCTGTATTCAAAAATATTTTTGTACTCAGGTTTATTTGGTTTCTTTTATTTTTTCTTACAAGGTTTTGCTGTTGGGATCAGAGGGTGGAATTATGAAATATTCCAATCCATTTTTGGAGATGTAGAAAATCAATATGGAATGGGTTCAGGTGCAGTATTAACATGTTGTGCTTTTATATTTTATATTACTCATGGTCTTGCATCTCGTGGGTGGTTAAATGGAGATAATTTCATCGTTGGAAGTATTGGAAGTATAATTATTTTAGTATCTACTTTTGTATTTTTTCCAATATTTAGAATGTTTGGAGTTGCCTTTAAGGGAACTGAAGGTGGTTACGAAATAAGTAATTTTTCAGAAAAAATTTTTAATAAAGGGATATGGGGATTAGATTGTTTATACAGTGATTATGCCTGTGGTGTTTTTTGGAACACTATTACCATGGGTACACTTACTGCTTTTTCATCAACAATTTTAGGTTTAGGTTTTGCTCTTTTAATAGCAAGAACTAGTTTTAGATTTAAAAAAACAGTTAGAATATTATCTGTTTTGCCAATCATCACACCTCCATTTGTAATTGGTTTAGCTATCATAATTTTATTTGGAAGAACTGGAGTTGTAAGTTCGTTTCTTGAATGGGGATTTGATATCGAACCTTCAAGATGGATCTATGGTTTACCAGGGATTTGGTTTGCACAGACTCTTGCTTTCACACCTATTGCATTTTTAGTTTTAATTGGTGTTGTGGAAAGTGTCAGCCCATCAATGGAAGAGGCATCACAAACATTGAGAGCTTCTAAATGGCAAGTTTTTAAAACTGTTACTTTACCTTTAATGAGACCAGGGATAGCAAATGCATTTTTACTTGGGTTTATTGAAAGTTTAGCAGACTTTGGAAACCCTTTGGTGCTTGGAGCTGAGTACGATGTTCTATCAACTGAAATATTTTTTGCAATTGTTGGAGCACAATATGATGAAACTAAAGCAGCAATACTTGCAATGATTTTATTGTCTGTTGTCTTAGTTGTTTTTTATCTTCAAAATCAATGGTTAGGAAAAAAATCTTATATTTCAATTTCAGGTAAAGGAGATAGTGGTGTTCACCCTGAACTACCAAATAAAACAAAATGGGTCATTTACTCAACAGTGCTTCCATGGGCTTTACTAACTTTTATTATCTACGTCATGATTATGTTTGGTGGATTTGTAGAGATGTGGGGCATTGACCATAGCTTTACTTTAAAACATTATATTGAAGCCTTTAGTGTTGAATGGGTAGAAGATAGAGGCTTTTTATGGACTGGAACTGCATGGAACTCATTTAATACAACATTCACGATTGCTTTAATTTCATCTTTACCAACTGCTGCAATAGGAATTTTAACCGCCTATCTTTTAACAAGACATAGATTTAAAGGTAAAAATGCTTTTGAATTTGGAACCATGTTGAGTTTTGCAATACCTGGTAGTGTTATAGGTGTTAGTTATGTTTTTGCTTTTAACGTTCCACCTTTAGAGCTAACAGGAACAGGAATTATTTTAGTAATTGCATTTGTATTTAGAAATATGCCAGTTGGTGTCAGAGCTGGAATAGCTGCTATGAACCAACTCGATCCTCATTTAGATGAAGCTTCTTCAACTTTGAATGCATCAAGTGCTCAAACTTTTAGAAATATAATTCTTCCATTGCTTAAACCAGCAATTACTGCTTCATTAGTATTTAGTTTTGTAAGAGCAATGACAGCAATTAGTGCTGTTATATTCTTGGTCAGTGCAAATTACGACCTAGCAGTATCTTATATTTTAGGAAGATTAGAAAATAATGACTATGGTTTAGCGATAGTATATTCATCTGCTTTAATTGTAGTAATGTTGTTTACAATTATGTTAATGCAATTAATAATAGGAAAACGTAAACTAGGAAGAAGAGATCAAAACTCATCAATTTTACAGGGAATTTAGATAATGAAAAAAGCTGAAGTAAAGTTTGAAAATATTACAAAGAAATTTAACGAAACTACAGCTGTTGATAATGTTAGTTGTAAATTTGAAGCTGGAACGTTGACAACCTTACTTGGTCCATCCGGATGTGGAAAAACAACTTCACTAAGAATTATTGCAGGTCTTGAAAGAGCTACAAGTGGAAAAATTTTAGTTGATGACGAGGACGTAACATTGCTACCTGCAACAGATAGAGACGTATCTATGGTATTTCAATCTTACGCTTTGTTTCCACACATGAGTGTATTGGAAAATGTTTCTTATGGGTTAAAAATGATCAAAGTAAATAAAGAAGAATACGTTCAAAAATCATTAGAAACATTAAAACTAGTAAATCTTGAGGGATATGAAAATAGAATGCCTTCAGAATTATCTGGAGGACAACAACAAAGAGTTGCTGTTGCAAGAGCGATTGTGTTGGAGCCAAAAGTACTTCTATTTGATGAGCCTCTTTCAAACTTAGATGCAAAATTAAGAAGACAAGTGAGAGAAGATATTAGAGAAATCCAACAAAAATTAGGTGTTACAACTATTTACGTAACACATGATCAAGAAGAAGCTTTGGCTATCTCAGACAAAGTAATTGTAATGAACAATGCAGTAATTGCTCAAGAAGGTAGTCCAAAAGATCTTTATAATTTTCCTAGAAACAAATTTGTTGCGAACTTTATTGGTGATGCAAATGTTGTGAAAGCCGAGGTTATAAATAAAAATTCTAATTCATATGATATCAAAATAGCTGAAATGAATATAAAAATTCAGAGTGACAAAGAATTAAATGGAAATATTTCTGTTGCCTTAAGACCAGAAAAAATATCAATTGATAGAAATAAAGGTGATAACTGTATTCATACGACTGTAAATAATGCATCTTTTGTGGGCAATAGTTATCAATATATTTTAAATTCTAAGGTTGGGAAATTATATGTTGTATCAAGTGATACAAATGACATTTTTAAAGTTGGAGAAGAAGTTTTCTTGAGTATAAATGAGCAAGAAGTAAAAATTCTTAACGACTAATATTATGCTTTCAAATAAAGAAATTATCTGTCCAAATAAACTATTAGATATAGCTCATAGTAAAAAAGGAGTAAGAGTTGCAGTTGTAAATGCTGGTAAACCCCTACCCATGTTATCTGTTCAAGACGCTGTAAATGAAAATCTTATAGAGCCAGTTTTTATTGGTCACGAGTTTGAAATACAAAAATGTGCTGAAGATCTTGGTTGGGATATATCAAAATATGAACTTATTCATGAGCCAGTTGAAAACAATACAGCAAAAATTGCAGCTAAACTTGCAAGTGAAGGTAAAGTTAAAATAATTGTTAAAGGACATATTCATACCGATGTTCTTATGAAAGAAGTTTTAAAGAGAGAGTACAATTTATTGGGTAAAACTAGATTAAGTCATATCTGGCATATGACTATTGGAAAAGATGATAAGCCATTAATAATAACAGATGGTGCTTTAAATGTTTTGCCTAATGTTAAAACTAAAATGCATATTTTGAAAAATGTAATAAATTTTTCAAATCGTATTGGAATTGAAAGACCAAAAATTTCTGTATTGTCTGCAACAGAAGAAGTTTTAGAAAGTGTACCAAGTTCTATTGAAGCAGCTGAAATAACAAAGCTTGCAAAAGAAGAAAATTTGAACGCAGATGTATTTGGACCTTTGGCATTTGATAACAGTATTTCAAAAAAATCTGCTGGTATTAAAGGTATTAAAAATTTAGTTGCAGGAGAAGCTGATGTATTATTGGTTCCAAGTGTTGAAACTGGAAATGCTCTAGTTAAAATGATGATTTATTTTATAGGAGCCTGTGCTGCAGGTGTTGTAGTAGGAGGAAAAGTTCCAGTTGTAATAACAAGTAGATCTGATGAAGCGCAAGCAAGATTGGCATCAATAGCTGCGGCAGTAGTAGCTTTAGACTAAATGATTAATTGAATTTTATAAAAAATTAACCTAAAAAAACTTAAAATTTTAAAAGGAGAGAAATGGCAATTACATACTTAAAAAAATCACCAAAAACATCATCAACTGATGATACAAAAACAAGAGAAATAGTTGAAAATATTCTTAAAGATATTGAGACAAGTAAAGAAGAAGGTTGTAAAGAACTTTCTAAAAAATTTGATAAGTATGAGGGTGAAGTAGTTATCTCTAAAGAAAAAATAGAAGATATTAAAAAGAATTTAGATCAAAAAACAAAAGATGATGTCCAGTTTGCTCATGAAAGAGTGAGAAAATTTGCTGAAGCCCAATTAAAAAATTATGGTCAAGATTTTGAAGTTGAATTGTCTGAAGGTTTATATGCAGGTCAAAGATTAATTCCTGTTAATACAGCTGGATGTTATGTACCTGCTGGAAGATATGCTCACATTGCATCTGCAGTAATGAGTGTAACAACTGCAAAAGTTGCTGGGGTTAAAAATATTTTAGTATGTAGTTCTCCAAAACCTGGTGTTGGGGTTCATCCAACTATTGTTTACACTGCTGATCTTTGCGGTGCAGATGTAATTATGAATTTAGGTGGTGTTCAAGCAATTGCTGCAATGACCAATGGTTTATTTGGAAATGCTCCTGCTGATATATTGGTAGGTCCAGGTAACCAATTTGTTGCTGAAGCTAAAAGAATTTTATTTGGTAAAGTGGGTATTGATTTATTTGCAGGTCCAACAGAAATCGGAATTATTGCTGATGAAAACGCAGATCCAGAAATCGTTGCAGTAGATTTAGTTGGACAAGCAGAGCACGGATATAATTCACCTGCTTGGCTTTGGACAACAAGTAAAGAATTAGCAGAAAAGGTAATTAAAAGAGTGCCTGAACTTATTGCTGATCTTCCTGAGTTACCAAGAACTAATGCTGAAGCTGCTTGGAGAGATTACGGAGAAGTTGTTCTTTGTGATACAGACGAAGAAATGGCTACAATTAGTGATGAGTACGCACCAGAACACTTAGAAGTTCAAACTAAAAACTTAGAGTGGTTCCACAAAAGATTAAAAAATTATGGTTCTTTATTTATTGGTGAAGAAACAACTGTTGCTTATGGTGATAAATGTTCAGGAACAAATCATATTCTTCCAACTAAAGGTGCTGGAAGATATACGGGTGGTTTGTTCGTTGGTAAATTTATCAAAACTTTAAGTTTCCAAAGAATGACTAAAGAATCTACTGAACTTGTTGGAGCAGCTGCTGCTAGACTTTCAAGATATGAAGGAATGGAAGCTCATGCAAGAACAGGTGATGTAAGACTAAAAAAATACGGATATACAAATTAGTTTTAACCAACCCAACTGATATCTCCTATAGCATCACCTATAGAATTTGTTATTGGTTTGTTTAAAAATGACTCTAATTTAGATTTATCAATTATATTTAGTTCTGAAATCATTCCAGCGATAGCTGTTGATGAAGCTCTTTCATTTCCATCAGAAATTTTTACTACTATTGATATTTTTTGATCAGGTATAATTGCTACAAAAACACCTTCTGCACCATTTTTAAAAAAAGCTTTTTTTTCAAAAAGTTTTGTTAATTTTGAATTATCACTCTCATTTCCACCTGTATAATCTGGTTCATTTACACAAGAATTATAAATTTTCTTTGCAACATTTCCTAAACCTTCCAATTTTTCAAAATCTCCGAACTTTGCATTCAAATGACCTAGCTTATTTAGTGGCATTAATGGTATTGGAAGAGTACATCCATCAATTCCAATATTATTTAGTTTAATACTAATTAAGTCTTCAATTAAATTAAATAGTTCCTTTTGTATTGTGTGATCTTTAGAATTATAATTTTCAGTAGACAGCCCCCTATCAATTGAAAGTGCTAAGTGAGCACAATGCTTTCCAGAACAATTATGAAAAATTTTTCTTTTTTTTTTATAATTATCATAAGCTTTTAACTTATTGTTTAACATCCATGGCCATTCTTCACCGCATGCAAGCAAACTCTCATTTATGTTCAAAGTTTTTAGCCAATTTTCAATTATTGTTTGATGAATATCTTCTGCAAAATGAGATGATGTTGAAAAAGCAATCTGTTGCTCTGTTAAATTAGCTTTTTCAATATAACCATCTTTATATAAGTTTAATGACTGAATTGGTTTTAAAGCAGATCTTGGATAAATCAATTGTGAACTATCTCCCCATTCTTTTAAAATTTTACCTGATGCATCAACGATTGCACCACATCCATAATGGATGCTCTCAATTGATCCACTTCTGCTTACTGTAACAAGTTTTTTCATATTTCTTTTAATACTTTAAAAAATTTTCAAAAATATAAGAGATATTATTGAACTAATAAATTATTTTAGTGACTCTTTTGGTGTAAACTAAAATTGCATTTTCCAATCAACGGAAAATATTGAATTTTCAAGACTTTCATCATCTGTGTCGGTATGGAACATGTTAATATTAAGTGCACTATTATTTTCAGTGTCAATCAAATTGTAACCCAAACCTAATGTTAAATAGGTTTTTTTAGTATCTTTCATCAAATTATCATATGGGGTAGCCATACCACTCATGAATGATTTTGAAATTGTTCCATCTATATAGTCTTTTTCTGAAGCTAAGAATGAAAAGTTAAAATTAGAAGAAGAGGTTGAAGTATTGTAAATATTTCTATCTAAGTTAAATCCAATTTGTGGTTCTATGATTATTAAATTATCAGTGTAAATATCTAAAGCTAAAGAACCTCCTTTTTCTTTAATATCATCTTGAAAAATTATATTTGAACCAAATCCTATAGAAGGGCTAAATTTAAAGCTACCGAGATTCATTTTTTTAGTAATGTTTATTTTTCCATCAAAGCCTATATCGTTTCCTTCTGAAGTTAGTTTTTGAACTAATCCAATTGTATTTCTTGTAGTTTCTTTTTGAGAAAGAAAACCCCCAACACTTATATCAAATAAATACTTATCACTATTGATTTTTGTAAAATATTGATAGTGCAATGCATCAGAATTTGTTCCACCTGTATTGTTATTATTATTTGTATTGGTTGTAGATAAACCAACGGAATATCCCGAAAATCTTTGTTGTGAAAGTTGATTAGAAAATCCAATTAATATTCCATAATTTTCAGAGTTATATCCAGTATCGCTATCAGATAATGCATTATAGTTTGTAAAAGATCCAAAAGTTCTAATAAATGAATTTGAGTTTATTGACTGATTTCTTAAAATTTCTCTATTTTTATTATTTTTTATAAATGAAAATAAACCTTTGTCACTATAATCAAAACTTGATTTGTAATCACTACCAGTTAATCCAAAATGTGTAAGATCTGAATTATTAATACTATGTGCTAAAGAACTTTGGGCTACTAAAGCTGTTTTAGATTGACTACCAATATTTGTTGCAACATTTACTGCAGTTGTAAAATTCCCTGTCGCTGTAGCAGAATTCGAAGAAACTGAAGATAAACTTTTTCCCTTTATTGACATTACTGAATTCTTAAATTCAGAATTACTTAAACTATCAAGTATATCGTGTAATTCTGGGTTCATGCCTGCATTTTTCATTTCTACTAGCATTTCACAAAACTGAACTATTGAACTGTCAGATAGATCAAGGCCTGAAGCTGCAAATCGGTTGGTATATAATAATTCTTCCCCATTGTTTGTCTCAACTATTACTAAATCCCAAATATCACTTGAACCTTCTGCTAATTGTAATGTCCAAGTATAACCTCCAAATGTACCTGTCCTAGTATCTGTAGATACGTTGTCAGCGGTAACTCCAGATAAAACAGATGAATATGTATTATCAGTTACGGTAGAAGTTGAATACAAACCATACGACATTGTACCGGTTACGTCAGTAAAATCTGTTTTTCCATATGATGTAGTGCTAGCAATGTATGTGTTGTAATTTTCTGGAAGTGCACCTGAGTAATCTAAATTGTTTTGACCATTATCTAATGTGTTAATAGTGCCGGTATTGTAGATATCATATGAAGAAGATGTGATCCTGCCTGTTAAGTTTGTAATATTGGTCTCATTTCCAGGAATAACAAAAATTCCATAACCATCTGTTCCAGCTGAACCGTTACTTCCAGAAGTTGCTCCTGCTGCGCTGCTATCACCTGCTAAACCTATTGCTCCTGCTACACCACCTGAAACTGTTCCCGTATTTATTAAAGTAAATCCAGATCCTTTAATTCCATCTCCCCCATTTCCAGCGTCTCCACCATCTCCTGCAACTCCGTTAGTAGATGTGTCTCCACCAGCTCCACCATCACCACCATCTCCACCAGAAATAGTATCACCAGAAGAAACAGTTAAAGTAAAATCCGTTCCAGCTACCCCTGTTCCACCATTTCCACCATTAGCTCCATTACCAGCTGTACCTGAAGCAATTGCGTTAGTACCATTCGTTCCATTGTTTCCATCTCCACCAGAAATATTTGAAGAGGTAGTTAAATTATCTGTGCCATTTAAATTAGCTCCATTTGTACCATCAGATCCATTAGAACCACTTGTTCCTTCATCATCTGTAATTGTCAACACTCCTCTGCTATCATTAATAGTTGCATTAACTGCATTTGATAAATTTACAATAACAGTTTCATTACTTTCATCAGTAGTATCTGAAACAATTGCAACATTAAATGTTCCTGAAGTTTGGCCTGCCGAAATTGTTAATGTGCCACTAGTAGCGCTATAATCCTCACCTGCTGTCGCTGTACCATCTGAGGTAGCATAATCTACTGTTACATTTTTTGAAGATGCGGCTGATAGTGAAACTGTAAACTGAGCATTGCTTGCATTTTCATTATCAGTGGAAATATCATTTATTGATAATGATGGAGCATCATCATTATCTGTTATTGTAAGTGTAGCTGTTGAATCACTTACTGTTGCATTAGATGGATTTGATAAAGTAACAGTTAAGGTTTCGTTATCTTCATCTAGTGTATCTGCAAGAATTGGAACCGTAATTGTTCCTGAAGTTTGGCCTGCCGAAATTGTTAATGTGCCACTAGTAGCGCTATAATCCTCACCTGCTGTCGCTGTACCATCTGAGGTAGCATAATCAATTGTTATATCATTTGTAGATGTTCCTGAGACAGAAATAGTTATAGATGCGTTACCACTTTCACTGTTTACAGTAGCATCTATAATTGAAAGACTTGGCAAACTTTCATTTTCTGTAAGAGTAATATTAACAGATTGAGATCCGTTTTCAGATGCATTTCCACCACTAACAGAATCAATAGCTATTGTTGCAGTTTCGTTTCCTTCGTAAACATTATCATCAATAGTTGAAAATGATGTTGTGCCAGTTAAATTTCCAGCAGTTATAGTAATATCTGAAACATTGTTGTAATCAGTTCCTTCTGTTGCAGAACCAGATGTTGATATCGCTATTGTGACATCCGAATTGGTAGTTTCTGAAAGAGTAGCAGTTAGTGTTATTGAAGAATTTGAATTTTCTGTAATACTACTTGCAGAACTAGATAAGGTTACTGTTGGAGAACTGTTACCACCTCCAGCATTTCCAACATTTAGATCGTTTCCTTGGTTTCCAGAAGACCCTGAAATATCATTATCATTTTGATTTGAATTACCTGCGCCTGCTGCATTTCCACTATTTGCAAAAGCTTGATTAGAATAAAATATTAAAAAACCAAAAAATAAAAACACACAAAAAATTAACAATTTTGAAATTAAAACATTTTTATCAGTCTTTAATCTTTCCTCAAAAAGAATCTTATTTTTTGCTTTTTTACTAAACATTCTGCATTTTTAGACTGAGTCTTCTTTAAAAAAATTACAGTGATGATCGTGATAGTGTTTGTATTGGTGTTCATAGTGGAGTTTAAATTAGTGTCCAATATGGGGATAATTATTCTTTAAAAATAAATAAATTTTAGAAAAAAATATTAATTTGAAAATACTATTATTATTTAATCAATTTAATAAAATTTTACATATGAGAGTGATCGATATAGTGTTCATTATGGGGAATTTCTTAAAAAAGAGCAAATCAAAAGTTAATTGTTATGATAGAAAAAACTTTTTTGTAAAACAATATAATAAAAAATCAAACATGCTTGATACATAAAAAACTAAAGGAAATGAAAACAAGTATTCAACAAAACCCATTTTTAAAATTATATAAACAAGATCATAATATTCTTAAAAAAAATTTAATAAAAAAAAAATCAAAGCGTTTAATTAAAGAACTTTATGTACACAATTATAATAATTTTTCAAAACATTGGTGTAAATTACAATTCGATTGGCTGTCTGGTAATTATAAAAGTTTTAAAGATATTGATATTTATTTGATACTAGTTTATTTATTTTATCAAGAGCTGAGTTTCTTTAATAGATCAAATATTAATCAATCTTATGATGATATTTTTTTAAGAAAAAAAAATATAGAATTTCGAAATATTCAAAAAACACAAATTTCAAAATTTTTAAGAATACCAGAGGAAACAGTAAGAAGAAAAATATCTAAATTATTTAATCTTAAAATTTTAGCAAGTGATAAAAATAGTAATCAATTTTTATTAGAAGGTATTAAAATTTTTAAACCAAACCAGACTTTAGCAAACCTTTCAAAATTACTTTATGAAGTTTATAAAGTTAATTATGAAAATAAAGTAATATTACAATCCTTATCTCAAGAAGAAATTATTAAAAGAATTAAATCAAATTTTACAAAAGTTTGGATAGTTTGGTATGAATTTCAATTTCATTATTTAAATCGTGCTAGACAAAAAACAGGAGATTTAATGAATTTTTTAGTTTTTGCATGTGTTTGGTATAACAAAATTATTAACTTTACATCAAAATATCCAAACAATACTGGGAAACAGAGCTTAATAAGTAAATCTTTTATAAGCAATCAAATTACTGGAATAAATGCTTTGTCAATATCTGAAGTTTTAAATATGCCAAGAGCTACGGTTATACGAAGATTGAAATATTTAGAAAAATTTATTTTTAAAGATGATAATAAACTTTATCATTTTAGAGCTGACAAGATAAAAGAATTTGAGAAAGTGCAAAAAGAAACTATTAAGGATTTAGATAATTTTTGTGAAAATATCTATGAAATAATTAAATAGCATAAATATATAAATTAATTTAATCTTAGTTATTATTTAAATATAGGAGTTATACTTATGGCAACTTATGAATGTTCAAAATGTGGTATGTCAGTTAATGCGACCTGTGGAAAATGTGATAAGCCACTAGTAAATGATATGCTAAAATTAGACGATGGCAGTGAAGTGCAAATATCTAAATGCCCAGAAGATCATGGAAAAATTAAATCACCATTATGCTGTGGTCAAGATATGAGCTGTAAAGTCTAAAAAATAAAATTTAAATTATTTTATTAATTCTAATACATCGATATCAATAAAAGGTTAATTTAAAAAATCACTTACCAAACTATTAAATTCGTCAGGTTTTTCTAAGTGAACATTGTGACTGCAATTTTTAAATATTTCTAGTCGACTATTCTTAATATTTTTATTTAAAGTGTCTACCTGCTCAAAATTATAAGAGATATCTTTATCACCCCATATAATTAAGGTGTCATTTTTAATATTTTTTAAATTTTCTATTCCTCTCCAATTTTTCATAGCTAGTAGTGCATTATCAGCTGTTTCTAATGAAACATTTTTTATAGCATTTGCACATAAATAATAGTTTTTGTCCTTATTGCCTTTTACAAACCATTTAGGAGGAACTCTTGAAAATGAAGCTTCAGGTCCCTCTTTCTTAAGTTTCTCTCTTGTTTCATCCATAGATTCAAATCTGCCCGGAATATCACCAATAGATCCTGTAGCAAAACAGATTAATTTATTAACTCTATCACCAATTAATTTTGTTATTTCTTGAACAATCATTCCACCCATTGAATGTCCAATTAAATTAAATTTTTCTATTTTTTTATCATCTAAAATTTCAATTATTTTTAGAGCCATCGCGTTAATAGAGTTCAGTGATTGAGCGTTATAACTTTCACCAAAACCAGGTAGTGCTGGAGCAATAACTCTATGGTTTTTTGAAAAGTAATCTTTTTGAAAACACCACATTTCTGATGAACCTAAATATCCATGCACTAAAACAAATGGGAAACCTTCTCCTTTATCATCTACAAAAATATTACTCATAAAATCTTAATTATCATTTCCTTTAAAATAAACAAAACTAAAAAACTCATAAAAGTTATTATAAAAATATTTATTACCTGCCAGATTTTTTTATCATTAGCATACTTAGATAGATAATTTGATAAATATCCTAATGCAAAAAAAAATAAGAGAGAAGCAAGAGACGCGCCTATTCCAAATACTAATTTTTGATTAAATAGATAATTTTTAGAAAAGTTTCCAAGAATTAGGACTGTATCTGAGTAAACATGTGGATTTAGATAAGTAAATCCAAGTGTTTTTATAAAAATATCTAATCTAGAAATTTTACTAACATTATATTGAAAATTAACTTCTGAATAATGTGTTTTAATTTTTGAAAAAATAAAGTGAATTAAAAAAATAATTAATAATAAATTAAAAATAAATTCTAAAAGTTGATTAAAATATTGACTAAAGTAATGAAATAAAAATATTCCTGAAAAAATTAAAATAGTATCTGATATTGTGCAAACAGAACAAACTAAAAAAATATGTTGTTTCTTTAAACCTTGTTCAATAACAAATATATTTTGAGGTCCAATTGCAAGTATTAAACTAAAACTGGTAACAAAACCTAATATTAAATATTCCATTAGGTTTTTTATTCTTTAATAACTTAGATGTAAATTTAATCTTTTAAACTTTGGTTTGAAGCTGAAGAAAAGTTTATTATGATTACCAGTATCTTTCATAATTGTTTGTTGCCATAAATGAACCATTTCATGAGCCAAAGTATTTAAAAACTCTGACTTATTTTTGTATTTAGGCATCATCTCTAGAACAAAAAAAGTTGTTCCTTTTCTATATGACAAATATTCAACACACTGGCCAGAACCTCTTACTATTCTTTTTATTTTAATATCATTAAATGGGTTAAGTTTATTCTTAAATAAAGATTTATTAAAAATTTTAAAATATTTCTTTATCTCTTTAAAAGTTGTTTTAAATTTTTTATCAGAATCTTTAGTTTCTCTTAAAATTCTTTTTTTTATTCTAACTATGTAATCGTCTTTTAATTTTTCTTTTTTTTTCATTGAATAAACTTTTTTGTTATCTTGAAAATTGATGAGCGGTATTTAAGGCTAAATTTAAAAAAAGCAATTAAAATGTATATTTTTTATTCAAATTCCATCAAGCCCTTGAAAAGGGAAAGGGCTTGATGATACTTTATTATTTAAGCAACTTTTGCTGCCGTTTCGTTTTCTTGATTATTAGAGAAAACAGTCTGAGATAACTTAACCGGGACTTTGTTTTGAAGTATATCCAAAACTGGGCAATGAGCATTTACAACTTCAATTAGCTTGTCCAGTTGATCTTTAGGAGCAGTAGACTCTAATTTGACTATTCCATCTATATTTTGAAAACCAGGTCTAGTTTTATCATCTATTGCTAAAAACCCTTTTAGATCTAGTTTAGCATCAAGTTTAACGCTAACACTTTTTAGATCTATTCCAAGAGCTGTTGCAAAAGCTTTATAAGTTATTTCTTGGCAAGATCCTAATGCAGCCAAAATAAGCTCTACTGGGCTTGGTCCTTCATCTTTGCCACCAAACGAAGTAGGTTCATCTATTGTAAGCTTATGATCTCTTAATGTTGCTTTTGACTGAAGACCTTCTTTAAGTTTTGATAAACTACTATAAGAAAGTATTGCTCTATCAGGATTATCGGTAAATTCTTTTTGGAGACTACCGATGGTCTCTTTGAGATTGTCAGTATTTGACATTTTTTTCTCCTTTTTAGTGCTTCAGCTTTTGCTAGGCGCACAATATGGTTCAAATGCCTTGCGATGATTGTAAAAATTTTTGAGAGCAAAAAAAAACCACCTACTAAAGCGGTGGTTAATATATCGCTTTAGCAGTTTTTTTAAGCGCTCTGCAATTTGATATTAAATCAGCGCTAACAATTTTATATATTAATTATTATTTTAAATCAAGAAAAATTTATACTCTTTTTCTACCTTGAACTACTCTATCAAGAATAAGAGCTACAAATAATATCGCAACACCTGCTAAAATACCTTGCCCTACATTAGCGTATTGAAGTGCTTCTAATACATCTTGACCTAAACCTTTGGCACCGATTAAAGATGCAACAACTACCATTGCTAGACTTAACATTACTGTTTGATTAACACCTGCCAATATAGATGGGGTTGCTAATGGTAAGTCTACTTTTCTAAGCAAATACCATTTAGATGCACCATAAGCGATTGCAGCTTCTCTAATTGTTTCAGGTACTCCTCTTAAGCCAAGAACTGTTAGTCTAACTACAGGTGTTCCACCAAATATCATTGTAATAATAACTGCTGCGACTTTTCCAGTTCCAAAAAATGCTATTACAGGAATCATAAATACGAAAGCGGGCATTGTTTGCATGAAATCCATAATTGGTCTGATCATTGAATAAAATCTTTGACGCCTTGCACAAAAAATTCCAAGTGGAATACCAATTACAATGCTTAATACTGCTGCCGTTCCTAAAAGAGCTAATGTTGTCATAGCTTTAACCCAGAAACCTAAAAATCCCATGTAACATAAAAATCCTGCTGAATATATTGCAGCTCTAGGTCCTGCGGCTAATCCAGTTAATGTTACAATAGTTGTGATAATTACTATCCAAGGAGTTTTTACAAATAGCAACTCTAAGAAATCTAATACAGATCTAATTCCAATAGTAATTGCAGTAAATAAAGCATCTCCTTTTAATACCGCATAATCGAAGATCGTTTCTACCCATTTTATTGATGTTAACCTGATATCTGGATGAGTTGGGAAATCATCCATTAACGTAATAACACCAGGAAAACTATAATGCACAACAGAAAAAAACATAATAACTGCAGCAAACATAGTGCTCGATACAAAGTTCTTAACCTGCATTCCAGGTCTTAGAGTTTTGTCTGATAACCATTCTGAATATCTTTTTTCTAATATCGAGTTAGCTAGTATTCCTTGAACAACTTTAACTGCAATTAACAATCCAATACCAAAAATTGTAATCCAAATAGCTGATGCCTCAATCCTTGCTACTTCATCTATATAACCTTGCATTGCATCTTCTAGTGATTTGATATTTCTTTTATAAACCTCAACTTTGTCTGGATTATTTGTAATAGCTGCTTCTAATTGTTTGTTTCTAAAAGCTATAGTTGACTCAACTTGTTTAATTTTTTCTACAGCTTCTTTAGTGATATTACCAAATAAACCTCTAATAATTTGAACAACTGAAAAAGTCTCTATAATTAAAAAAGCCAAAGCCCAATTCCAAATATTTCTCATTCCAAACCATATAGGTCCTAGAATTCCAGCATACAAATTAAATGAGAATGAAAAAGATGGTTTGCTTCCAATTTTTTGAAACTCTTTAATATAATATTCAGGATTAGATTTAACAAAATCTGTAATTAATTCTGATCTGGTTGGATTATGTATCTGTTTATTCACCATCTCCACCCTCTATAACCGCTTTTAAAAGATCTGATTGTGTTAACACACCAACATTATTTTGATTATTATCTTTAACAACCAATGGTCCTACGCTAAATTTTGATAACTCAATGAGCTTGCTTAATAATTCATTTTCTCCAACACTTTGACTTTTTTCATCTAATTTTCCATTAGCACTTTCATAATTCTCAATAGATTGCATGATCGTTTTGGCTTGAACAACTTTAAGTCTTGAAATTCCTTTTACAAAGTCTGCAACATATTCATCTGCAGGACTTACAACTATTTCTTCGGGTGTACCTATTTGGATTACCTTTCCATCTCTCATGATTGCAATTCTGTGACCTACTCTTACCGCTTCATCTAAATCATGAGTAATAAATACTGTGGTTTTTTTCATTTGTTTAGAAAGTTTAATAAACTCAGCTTGAAGCTGTCTTCTAATTAGTGGATCTAATGCGCTAAAAGGCTCGTCCATTAAGAGAAATTCAGGATCAGCTGCTAGTGCTCTTGCAAGACCTACCCTTTGTTGCATACCTCCTGATAATTCGTGAGCAAACTTATTACCCCAACCTTGTAATTCTACAATTTCTAAAATTTTATTTGCAGCATCCAATCTATCATTTTTGCTTACCCCTCTTATCTCAAGCGGCATTGCAATGTTATCAACAACAGATCTATGAGGCATAAGTGCAAAGTTTTGGAAAACCATCCCTATTTTTTTATTTCTTAATTCTTGAAGGTTTTCTCTATCTAAGCCCATTACATCTTGACCATTAATTAAAATTTTGCCCGATGTTGGTTCTAAAAGTCTATTAATATGCCTTACTAATGTAGACTTTCCACTCCCTGAAAGCCCCATAACACAGAATATTTCACCTTGTTTAACATCAAATGAAACATCTGAAACTCCAATAACTGAGTTGTAATTTTCTAAGGCTTCTGTTTTTGAAATTTTTTTATTTTGAATTGCATCTAATGCTTCGTTAGAAGTATTTCCAAATACTTTCCAAACATTTTGAATTTGTATTGCTGAACTCGATGAATCCATTTTTGTCTTTTATTATAGGAAAATATACTCGGCAATCTTAAATTGCCGAGTATAGATTTTGATTTAGATTATAGTCCTAACCAACCGTCTACAGTTGATTTATTTGCTTCCATCCAAGCTCTTGCTACATCAGCTGGATCTTTTTTCTCAACTGAAACTGAATAAGCCATTGCAGAAACATCATCAGCTGTTAATTGAAAATTCTTAAAGAATTCTACAATTGCTGGTGATTGACTTTCTAAAGAAGTAGCCCAACCGATTTGAATTTGCTTAAGAGCATCTTTTGATGCAACATAAGATTTCTTGTACCAGTCAGCATCTGCTTTAGGTTGA